>CAZMDM010000001.1:0-2807 GCA_964564775.1 uncultured Desulfonema sp.
CCGCAAATACGGAGACGCACAGAAGCCGGTGATCATGCCCAACATTGCGGAAGATGATAAGAAAGCATCTTTTCACTTAAAAAAAGTGCATGCAGCTAGGGGCGGGACCAATATATTGTGGCTGCTTTTGTGGTTAAGCCATGATCCGAATATTCTGCCCGCTCATGCCTTGTGGCTGGAGCGATGGCGGGGAGCATCTTGGGAAAAACCAGATATTGATCTGCTTCAGCACGCGGCATTGTTTATGGGACATTCTCTACTGCGTCCCAAAAAGCTTGTCAGCCGCCCGATCAAAAGGATGTTCAAAACCGGACTTGCTATTGCGCTTGCCATATTTCTGGCACTGCCTATGCCCTCTTCGGTTACTGCTCCGGCAAAAGTAACACCGAATCACCCCCATTACATTTTTGCACCGATGGATGGTATTTTAAAAGAACTCATGGTTCGTCCGGGACAGTGGGTGGAAGAAAATACACCTTTATTTCGTTACGATTCAGTTGTGTTGGATAAACGTTTGGAGGAAGCTTATCGCAATGTCGCGTCTGCCAAAGCCAAACTGGCAAAACTTGAAGGCGCGGCGCACAGAGACCCAGACGCGAGAGCTGAGCTTTCGGTTCAGAAATTGGAAGTGGATCGAGCTGAAGCCGATGCCCGATTTTATGCCAAACAGCAAGCGCGTGCCGAAGTTCGTACCGCAAAAGCTGGTATTGTGATTCTGGATGACCCGGACGCGCTGATCGGTGCAACTCTTCAGACCGGTCAGACAGTGATGAGTGTGGCAGATCCTTCCAAAACCAAACTTCATCTGCTGGTATCGGCAAGCGATGTGGGCTTATTGAAGCAGGATGCGAAAATATCGGTACGTCTGGACAGTTCGCCGATGACAAGCTTTCCCGCCAAAATCACCCGTATCGGCTTTGATATCCGAACCTCGGAAAGTCAGGTTCCGTCTGTTCTGGCAGAAGCCGAATGGGAAGAGAATATGCCTCAGGCGCGTGCAGGGCAGAAAGGAACCGCTAAGATTTCGGGTCCCATAACGATTATGGGAATGCAGCTTTTCAGAAAACCTCTGATCGCATTCAGAACCTTTATCGGGCTGTGAGTCCGTCCGGCAGCTATCGTTTTCTTCTTGAAAATTTTTTTTAACTGTCTTATATTAAAAACAATCAAATTTTTATCCCCCAATTATGAAGGAGGAACTATGGAACTGTATTCGATTCCCGAACGGCAAACTCAGGCGCAAGCCTCTCAGGTCATGGTCAACAGCTTTATTCAGACTGTCTATAACTGGATGGCAGGAGGACTTGCCCTGACCGGCTTTGTGGCTTATGCGGTGGCACATAGCAAAACATTGGTTTCATTGATTTTCGGCACACCGTTGTTTTACGGGCTGATTATCGGTGAATTGGCGCTGGTGTGGATACTCAGCGCAAGAGTCGGCAAGATGCAGGCTTCGACCGCAACGCTCATGTTTCTCGGCTATTCGGCATTGAACGGCGCAACATTAGCATCTGTTTTTCTGGTATATGCCGCGTCTTCGATAGCCTCGGTGTTCTTTATCTGCTCCGCCACATTTGTTGCGTGCAGTGTCTATGGCATGGTTACCAAGCGCGATCTGACCTCTTTGGGCGGCTTTATGTTTATGGGGCTTATCGGCATCATCATTGCTTCTGTGGTCAACCTGTTCATCAGAAGCTCGGCAGTCAGCATGATTACCAGCTATATCGGTGTCTTGGTATTCGTAGGGCTGACAGCTTACGATACTCAGAAAATCAAAATGATGGCGCTGACTCAGCCTTCTGATCTGGATGGCGCAACAATTCAAAAAGGCGCAATTATCGGAGCGTTGTCTTTGTATCTGGATTTTGTCAATCTTTTCCTGATGCTGCTCAGAATTTTCGGAGGCAGCAGGGATTAATTACCGCTTTCCTGAATCAGGATTGAAGGATTCGGCTGCAAAAAGTCCTTCATCCTTCAATCCGTTATCCTCTTTTCATCCTGATTTTATTTGGATGGTTTGAACACCTCATCAAAATACACGGACGTGGGTTTGGCAGGCAGAGGCGCATTCTTTTTCATGGCATCTTTCAAGTCCGCTTCGGAATCCGGGTCATACCACCAATACCAATAGGCATCCCGTTCATCGCCGAACTTGCCCAGCACCGTGTCCGGCATTCCGAACTTATTCCAATACAGCAGCCGCCGATAATCGATATTCCAGAGCAGAACGTAAGGATAGGCATCGTAGATGATTTTGTCGGTTTCCCGATAGATTTTGTTGCGCTCATTCACATCGAAAATCTGCTTCTGTTTTTCGATCAAATCGTCCACCCGCTGATCTTTGAAGCCCGTGATATTGGTTCCGCCTCTGCGATCCGCTTCTTTGGAAGACCACATATTTTCCGGGTCTTTGAAAATGCCCGAACTCCACGCTGCCCAAGTCATCTGATAATTGAATTCTTCCATATCTTTAGACCATGCTGCCCAGTCTTTTCTATCCACAATCAGCTCGATTCCCGCGTCTTTCAAATCTTCGGCATAAATGGCAGTGAATTTTTCAGTAGAAGCATCGCGGGTCAGAAATTTGAATGAAAACTTCTGTCCGTTCTTTTCCAGAAATCCGGTTTTGGGATTGACCGTCCATCCGGCTTCTTTCAGCAATGCCCGCGCTTTTTCCTTATCCATTTTAATTTCGGGATTCGGACACGGATGCTCTTTGTCATACAAATCCTCGAAATAAGAACGATGCAGAAAATACTGGCTGTACATCAGCGTATGGTTCATTTTTTCCCGATCCAGAAGATATG
>CAZMDM010000002.1:0-3737 GCA_964564775.1 uncultured Desulfonema sp.
TCCGGTCTGGGGCGATTGTCAGCTTCAGAATCTGGCATACCGCTATCAGGTATCCGGGGATCGCTACCCCAAAACCGACATCACGTATCCGATGGAAACCGTCAATCCCTTTATTGTCCGGGATTTTTCACGCTGCATCAAATGCGGCCGTTGCGTTCAGGCATGTAACGATGTTCAGGTCAACAATGCCATCAGCTTTGGCTACCGCGGCTCGGTCAGCCAGGTGATCGCATCGGGCGCCAGACCTCTGACAGCGTCGGATTGTGTATTCTGCGGCGAATGTGTTCAGGCATGGCCGGTCGGCGCATTGGTGGAAAAAGATGCGCGCTAACCCGTGCGTCCGTGGGAAACCGAAAAAGTCCGAACTATCTGCTCCTATTGCGGTGTGGGATGTCAGATGAATCTGCATGTCAGAGACGGCAAAGTGGTCAAAGTTACCGGCGCGGAAGGATTTGCACCGAACTACGGAAGCCTGTGTGTCAAAGGACGATTCGGCTTTGATTTTATCCATTCCCCTGAGCGGCTGACCACACCTCTGATCAAAGAAAACGGACAGTTCCGAAAAGCATCCTGGGATGAGGCATTGAATCTGGTTGCCCAAAAACTCGGCGATATCAAACAGAAACATGGCGCTGATCGCATCGGCGTTCTGTCCTCTGCCAGAATTACCAATGAAGACAACTATATTGCTCAGAAGTTCACCCGTGCGGTAATCAAGACCAACAACGTTGACCACTGTGCGCGGCTTTGTCATGCTTCCACCGTAGCAGGTCTTGCCGCATCCTTCGGAAGCGGCGCAATGACCAATACCTTTGCCGATCTTGAAACCTCGGATCTGTTTCTGATCACCGGATCCAACACCACCGAGACCCATCCGGTTTTTTCCTCTTTTGTGAAGCGCGCAGTGAAATTCAGAGGCGCAAGAGTAATTCTGGTTGATCCCAGACGCATTAAGATTGCCGCGTTCGCGCATCAGTGGCTTCGACAAAATCTCGGTACCGATGTGGCATGGATCAACGGCATGATGAATGTCATTATCAAAGAAGGCTTGTACGATAAGCAGTTTGTCGCGGATCGCACGCAGAATTTCGAAGCCTTGAAAGCAGTTGTCGAAAAATATACGCCCGAATATGTTGAGAAAATCACAGGCATTCCTGCCAAAAGTCTGACCGATGCTGCACGCATGTACGCCGCAGCAGAACGGGCAAGTATTCTGTACTGCATGGGCATCACCCAGCATACTTCCGGCACGGACAATGTGAAATCGCTTGCCAATCTTGCCATGCTCTGCGGGCATATCGGAAAACCCGGCACCGGCGTCAATCCGCTGCGCGGTCAGAACAATGTGCAGGGATCATGCGATATGGGCAGTCTGCCGAATGTGTTTTCCGGGTATCAGGCAGTGAACAATGCGGATGCTGTGAAGAAAATGGAAGCCGCATGGGGTGTTACCGGATTGTCAGACAAAATCGGTCTCAAAGTTACTGAAATGATTCCCAAAGCACATACCGGAGAAATCAAGGCGCTATACATCATCGGCGAAAATCCGCTGGTTTCGGACCCTGATCTGAATCATGCGGAAAAAAGCCTGAAACATCTGGATTTTCTGGTGGTTCAGGATATTTTCATGACCGAAACTGCCAAACTCGCGGATGTGGTTCTGCCGTCCGCCTGCTTTGCCGAAAAAGACGGAACCTTCACCAACACGGAACGCAGGGTTCAGCGCATCAGAAAAGCCGTTGATCCGCCGGGAGAAGCATGGGACGACTGGAGAATCACCTGCGAAATCGCTTCCCGCATGGGTTATGCCATGAAATATGAAAATTCGGAAGCGGTTTTCAATGAAATGAGGTCGGTAACACCGTCTTACGCGGGGATGAGCTATCCGCGCATTGAGGAAGAAGGACTGCACTGGCCCTGTCCGGCTGCGGATCATCCGGGAACGCCGATTCTGCATACGGCTCAGTTTCCCATCGGCAGAGGCAATTTCTTCGCGATTGAGTTCATTCCTCCCGCGGAAAAACCGGACGCGGAATATCCCATGTACCTGACCACAGGACGCGTCCTGTATCACTATCATACCGGCACGATGACCCGCAGAAGCGACGGTCTGAATGATCGTTCTCCTGAAAGTTTTGTCGAAATTTCTCCGGCAGATGCGGCAAGATACGGCTTCGGAGACGGCGAAAAAATTTCAGTTGCTTCCCGTCGAGGCAGTATTGTTGCGAAAATCGCGATATCACCGAAAGCAGTGGACGGAACTGTGTTCATTCCGTTCCATTTTGCGGAAGCTGCCGCGAATAAGCTGACAAACGCGGCTCTCGATCCAATATGCGGCATTCCTGAGTTGAAGGTGTGTGCGGTGAAGTTGTTGAAGGCGGCGTAACTTATTTTAAATGGGGCGGGGTGAAATTCCCCGTCCTGATTCAGAACTCCTTTGCTTTGAAATTCTGCCGGTTAACGAGCATCGCTCCGCCTTCTCCGTTCTGAGTCATCACATAAAGCCCTTTCTTCTCCGCGTACCTGCTCACCGCATCCTGCATGACCAATGCCCCGACTCCGCCGATGATCGGAAAATCCCGGTATTCCGGGAATATCTGCCTGAATTTCGGAATCCGCTTATTCAGAAATTCGTCAATCATATGCTGCTCCATCTTCTTTTTCACCTCGACAACAAGAACCCGGTCTTTCCCTACAGCCACGATATCATACTCGCCCGGTATCCCCTTTTTTCTCACATTCCGCTGCACATCGGAGAAAGCAAACTTTTTATCAGCAAAAACATGCCTTACATTTCGGTAAAACAGGTCTTCCGCGATTTTGCCGTCAATCACGCCAAGATTCCCGAGAGTTATACGCATATCGTCAACTTTTTTTCCTACTCCGCGGAGATATTCGCCTGTTTCCTTCTGGAATTCCCGCAGTTCCTGAATCTGCTCATCTGTTTTTTTCTGCGATTCCCGCAATTCAGCGATAGAAGCCCGCAATTCAGCGTTGGCAATCGCATTCGCTTTCCTGTCTTCCATGATAAGCCGGGCAAATTCTTCCAGTACTCTTTCGATACGATCCATCCTGCTTTCCGCCATAAACATCACCTCCTTCACGGAAATAATAACACTTCGGATTTTCAAAGGCAAGAGGGGCGTTCCGAACCGATTTTTTCTGTTTTCAGTGATTAAAGAACAGTACGTGAATTTTGACCACGCCGATAATTAATGAAAACGGGCAGTTCCGAATCTGCTGACTAATGCCGCGCTGGATCCGGTTTCGGGGATTCCTGAGTATAAGGTTTGTGCGGTGAAGTTGCTGAAGGCTGCCTGATAATCATATCTCATCCGAACCCTCCTCTTTCACGGGGGAGGGGTTTATCCGCCGAATCACCGGTTTTTTTAATAGCCCATTGACTTTTCAAACTTTCAGTGTAAATTATCATCTATGGAATTTTTAACCAAAGCAAAAGAAAATCTTACTGCCGCACAGGTATGTTTTGATAACGGACTGTTCAATGCCTACGCTAATCGGGCTTATTATTCAGCGTTGCAGGCAGCGATAGCCGCCCTTGTTCATAAAGGAATACGCAGAGATAAAATTGATCACAGACAGGTTCAGGCTGATTTCAGCGGTGAGCTGATTCATCGCCGGAAAATTTATTCTGCAAAATTCAAATCCTATCTGCCTGATATGCAGTTTATCAGAAACAAAGCGGATTATACGGATGCTGATGTCAGCGGAAAAAG
>CAZMDM010000003.1:0-4279 GCA_964564775.1 uncultured Desulfonema sp.
TGATCCTTGGGCATAGCGAACTGAACTATATTTCGTGTCAGCAGACTTGGCTGTGATGAACCGGCCCTGCCGGGGGATGAAATCATCCGGCAGGCCGGGCGATAAATCGCCAGGCTAGAAGCGAAAGCGCGCTGATGCGGGCTGTTCATGAGCTGGCTTCAGCCGGCTTGAGCTTCTAGACCTGAAATTTATTTCGGGGCTTCAGACTCGGGTGGGATGATCAGGCGCGGCAGGTGGGGGAAATCATCCGGCAAGCCGAGCGATAAATCCTTCACATTTCAAGTCCCATCGGGACGACACCAAATAGCCCGGAAATTCATTTCCGGGACGAAAATCTTAGGGAAAACAGCTTTGAAAAACGTTCAGGACATCAAAAATAATCTGGCTGCCCACACTCAGAATCTGATTGAACGGTACAAAATCAGGGAAATGGGAATTTTCGGCTCTTATGTAAAAAATCAGCAGAGTAAAGACAGCGATGCGGACATTCTCGTTGATTTTGAAGAAGTGCCGACATTGTTTGATTTCGTAGGTCTGAGAGATGAATTATCCGATATTCTCGGAATCAGGGTAGATTTGGTGATGAAAAGCGCATTGAAACCCCGTATCAGAAAGCGGATATTGGATGAGGTTGTTTTGCTGTGAGCGACAGAGAAGTGAAAGATTATATCGAAGATATTTCCGAGCAGATTCTGATGATCGAAAGATTCACTATGAATATCGTGAGTTTCGAAAGATTTCAGAAGGATAAGATGGTTGTTTATGCCTGCATCAGAGCTTTGGAAATCATGGGAGAAGCGGTAAAAAATATTCCCGATGAATTTCGGCAGCAGTATCCGAAGGTTCCGTGGAAAAAGATAGCCGGTATCCGTGATGTGCTGATTCATCATTATTTCGGAATAGATGAGCGTGTGATTTGGAAGACTATCAGGATTAACATACCTGAAATAAAGCCGATATTTAAAAATATACTCAGAGAAATCTGAGTCCCATCGGGACGACACAAAAATAGCCCGGAAATTCATTTCCGGGTACGGACGGGATAAAATATTTTTTCCAAATCCCTAACCGCGGGAAAGGAATCTGCTATGAATAGAATGATTCAGGTAATATATGAGGATAATGTTCTCAAACCGCTCATTCCGATAGAAGGGATGAAATCAAATGAAATCGCATGGATATTTTTATATCCGTCTTCCGAAAAAACAAAGCTGAATGAGCTGATCGGAACATTGACAAAGGAAGAGGCTGAGGAAATGCAGAGTTGCATTGATAAGGAGTTTTCCCACATTGAAGGCGAATGGTAAAATAGTGGTTGATACCAATGCAGTCATTGCATACAGGGCTGGTGTTTCCGGGGTATGTGCTATAATAAACTCTGCCGAACTTGTTCTTGTACCTGCTACGGTTATCGGTGAATTGCGTTATGGAGCGCTGAACAGCCGCCGGGTTGAGGAAAATCTGGAAGCGGTTGATAAATTTTCAGAACATTCGGTATTTATTCCGATTGATGAAAAAATTTCTGCCCGATATGCGGCAGTCCGGTATGCACTTAAAAAAAATCGGGCGTCCTTTGCCGGAAAATGATATTTGGATTGCTGCTGCCTGTTTGGAGATAGATATTCCCTTGCTGACGGGAGATTCTCATTTCAAATATATTGAAGGGCTGAGAATAATTCCATTCAAATCAATTATTTGAATATATTTGAAAATGTATATCCAAATTGAAATCCGAACCTGTAACGCAGTATCGTTTCACGGCAGGAGATGAAGACAAGGAGAACTTTATGCAGCCGCAAGCCATACCGTATCTTTCGGAAGACGAATATCTCGGAATCGAAAGAAATTCCGAGATCAAACACGAATATTTCGACGGCGAAATCTTTGCCATGTCCGGCGCGTCCAGAAAGCACAATCTGATCGCTGCCAATACACTTTTTTCTCTGATGTCTCAGTTGAAAAAAAGACCATGCCGGGTCTATCCGAGCGACATGCGGCTGAAGATTGAGAGAACAAAGCTTTATACATATCCTGATCTGATGATTGTCTGCGGAAAAGATGAGTTTGCCGATGACAAAGAAGACATGCTTCTCAACCCCGATGTGATTATCGAGGTGCTGTCGGATTCCACCGAAACGTATGATCGGGGCAAAAAATTCGAGCATTACCGTCAGATCGCTTCTCTGAAAGAATATGTGCTGATTTCGCAGCATGAGAAAAAGATAGAAAAATTTATGAAGACATCGGATCGGCGCTGGGTATTGGATGAGACAGATGAGGAGAATCCTGAGATCATTCTGGAATCGGTCGGATGTTCTCTGAATCTCGATGAGGTGTATGACAAAGTGTTTTGATCCGTTCATGTCCCGGCGGTCCGGCAACCATGCCCGGCAATAAATTTTCGGGAAATAATGCGTGATTATTTTTCAGTTTTCATATTGATTCCGCCCAAATTCTGAACTCCTCGCGTTCCTTGGGATTGCCGATAACTGCTATCATATCTCCGCTGGTAAAGCAATAATCGCTTTCGGGATTCGGAGAAAATTTTCCGTCCCGGATCACGCCCACCACAGAAACGCCGACCTTCTTGCGGATATTCAATTCCTGAATGGTTTTGCCGTTCATCACGCTTTCCGAAGGCAGTTCGATCCATGTCAGTTCCAGCAATTCTTTGGCGGTTTTCAACTGGGTCAGCAGATGATAATCGCTGTTTTCCTGATAAATTGCGGAATACGATTTCTGGCGCACTCTGTCTGTGTATTTCTGGATCGCGGTCATCGGAATCTGAAGATGAAGCATTGCCTGCCGCGCAATTTCCAATCCTGCCTCAAGCTCTGCCATCACGACCATATACACCCCGCTCTCATAAAGAATCTTCATCTGCTCCTCGCCTTCGGCTCTGGCAACGATGTTGAGATTCGGATTGATCTGGCGTATTTGTCTGACCACCGGCTGAGCAACAGCAATGCTCGGAATAGTAATGAGAAAGAGCCGGGCGTGGTCAATTTTTGCCGCTTCCAATACGGTATGCTGGCTGATATCACCATAAATGACCGGAAAATTGGCAGTTTTACATTGCATGAACCGTTGATAATTCGATTCCGCAATCACAAAATTCACACTCAGCCGCGTCAAGACCTGAGCAATATGCTGTCCCACCCGTCCGCCGCCTGCAATCACGACATGCTCGTAAAGTCCTGTTTTCGGAAGATTGACAGTCTGCAAGTCTTCGTGTCCGACCAATTTTCGTTTCAACGCATACAAGGGTGCAGTCAATCCCGATACAAACGGCGTCAGCACCATGCTTATGACCGTTGTGGTGAGAATCAGAGAATATGCGGTTTTATCAATGGAATGGGTTTCAAGCCCCACTCTTGCCAGTACGAATGAAAACTCGCCGATCTGAAACAATCCCAAGCCGACTGCGAGCGGTACAACATTGCCGTAGCCGAAGCCTTTGCTCAGAAACGCAAATATCGTCCCTTTGCCCGCGCCGACCAGCAGAACCACGAGCAGAACCTTGCCGATATTGTTAATCAGAAATTGAGGATCGAGCAGCATTCCCACAGAAGTAAAAAACAGCAGCCCGAAAATATCGCGCAGCGGAATAATATCGCTCAATGCCTGATGTCCGTAGTCCGATTCGCTTAAGACCATTCCCGCGATAAATGCCCCGAAAGCAAAGGATAATCCGAACATATAGGTCGCGTAGCCCACACCGAGACCGATAGCCGTAACCGACAACAGAAACAATTCTCTGGAATTCCAATCCGCGATGTGTGCCAGAATACGCGGAAATATTTTGTTTCCCAGCAGAAACATCACTGCCAGAAATGCGGCCGATTTCAATATTGCAATTCCCAATAGCGGAAGTCCCGCGGTCGGATTGCTCAACTGAGGCAGAATAATCATCATCGGTACGATTGCCAAATCCTGAACAATCAGCATTCCGATCATCACCCGGCTGGATAAGGTTCCCATCCATCCCTGATTCATCAGGGTTTTCAGAATCACCATCGTGCTGGACAAAGAAATCAGTGCGCCCAGCCACAGAGACGGAACAGTGTTCCACCCCAGCAGCCAGTGTCCGATAGCAAAGCCATAAGCAATGGTCAGAACAATCTGAATCGGTGTGCCGATCAAAGCGATATTTTTGACGGGCTTGAGTTCGTTCAAGGAAAATTCCAAGCCCAATGCAAACAGCAATAATGCCACGCCGATTTCCGCCAGAAGTTCGATATGATGAATTTCGGAAACCGTTACGCCGCCGGTGTAAGGT
>CAZMDM010000004.1:0-9001 GCA_964564775.1 uncultured Desulfonema sp.
ATTATGATCCGATTTCCCCGTCCGGTGGTCATGTGCAGTACCCTGACCGAAGAAGGCGGGTCGGTTACATTTGACGCGCTGAAATACGGCGCTGCGGATTTCATTCACAAACCCTCCAATCAACATCCCGAAAGCTTGGAAGCCCAGTATCAGAATATTATCAGCAAAGTCATTCAGGCATCGAAAATCGAAATTGGCGCGATCAAATATCAGAGAACCAAAGCAAAGGATGATGCCCCGAAACAGTCGGATGAAACCGATTTCAAATGCAATTCGATCTGTGCCATCGCTGCCTGCGAAGGCGGGTACGGCGCGTTGCTCAGAATCATTCCGCATCTGAAGCCCGATGTATCTGCCGCGTTTATTGTAAGCCTGCACGAACCTTCGGCACATGTAGATGCGTTTGCCCAATATCTGGATGAACACAGCCCTGCTCGGGTCAAGCGTGCGGTGGAAGGCGAGCCGATCAGAGGCGGAGTGTGTTATATGGCGTCCCGCGAAGAATATGTAACGGTTCATTCGTTTTACGGGGAATATCTTCAGGTCAGCGCGGCACCTTATCCCGAACAGCGCGGGGGAGCTAATATGCTGATGTTTTCTGTTGCGGAAGTGATGAAAGACCGAGGGGTCGGTGTGATTCTGTCCGGTTCGGGAAATGACGGCTCGGAGGGACTGGCTGAAATCGTAAAAGCAGGCGGCAGTGCAATTGTTCAGAGTCCCCAAAATGCCTTATACAAAAATATGCCTATGGCAGCACTTGAAAAATGCAGTTCCGCTCTGGTATTAGCAGACCGGGAAATGGCGGATGTGTTGAATAAAAAATTTGCAGTCTGATCTGCAAAAAAATTTTTGAAGAACACCGGAAAGGGCGTGTCGTATTTCCGAACATCCCAAATTCAATCCGTATCTTGCGCTGATTGTCGGCGTGATGGCAGTATCCACCGGCGCGATATTCACAAGAATGGCAAGCGAAGCACCGCCACTGGTGATTGCGGCATACCGCGTCGGATTGGCAAGTATCATTTTATGTCCGATAGCATGGCGGAGTGCCAGAAACGAATTCGGAACGCTTTCGCGCAATGATCTGAAATTTGCGGCATTATCCGGATTTTTTTTAGCCATCCACTTTGTAACATGGATTTCATCGCTGTCTTACACATCGGTGGCAAACAGCGTAGTGCTGGTCAATACCAATCCCTTGTGGGTAGGACTGCTGACGCCGATAATCAGCAAAGATCGGATCAGCAGAACAGCGATTGTCGGAATCCTCATCAGCGTAATCGGCGGAGGGATTATCGGCGCGGGAGATTTTTCATCCGGTAAAAATGCGCTGATCGGAGACGGACTTGCACTTGCCGGAAGCATCTGTGCCGCGATTTATCTGCTGCTGGGCAGAACGCTTCGGCAGAAGCTGTCTCTGATTGCCTATATCACGATGTGTTACAGCAGCGCGGCAATCATTTTGTGGAGCATGGTTCTGATATTGAAACTGCCCATTGCCGGATTTGCTCCGAAAACTTTTGCCGCATTCTGGTGTATGGCGCTGATTCCCCAACTGATCGGTCATACCAGCTACAACTGGTCATTGAAATGGTTCAGCACCGATCTGATTGCGGTCAGCCTGTTGGGAGAACCCATCGGCGCAAGCATTTTGGCGTATTTGTTATTCGGCGAACAACTGACCCTTGCCAAGTTCATCGGTGGTGGTCTGATTTTTTCTGCAATTTATCTTGTTTCCCGCGAGGAATCATGAAAAACAAATCTTTTATTATTGCTGCGGTAATATTCGGACTGATATTTGCAGCCCTGTTTGCTGTCAGAACCGATATATTGTCAAAATTTTCTCATTCTCCTCAAATCAAAAACGACACTCCTTTGAAATCGGCTATTTCCCAAGATACATGGATGAATATTTTTCAGAACGGCCGCAAAATCGGCTATGCCCATACGGTATTTTCCGAAGGCGGAAATAAAGTCCGATTTCAGGAAAAGGTGTTTATGCGGATCAACACGATGGGAACGGTTCAGGATATGTATCTGGATACGGATGCAAATCTGAACCCGGATTACAGTTTGTCGGACATTTTTTTCAAAGTGGCTTCCGGTCCGTTTCAGTTCGAAGCTCAGGGCGCAGTAAAAGGCAATACGCTGTCTTTGAAAAGCACCAATGTCGCAAATCAGCGCAGTTTTGATATTCCCTTGAAAGATAAAATTTTTCTGTCTTCGGGTCCCAGAGAAGCCATTATCAAAGCCATTCAGGGAAATATCGGCGACAGTATTTCTTTTGTGATGTTCGATCCGGCAACCATGGGACAGGAAAAAGCCACGCTCAGAGTTTTGGGCAAAGAATCGCTGATGAACATGGGGGCTGTCAAGAATGCCACCAAAGTCAGCATCGAGTTTAAAGGAATTACTCAGACCGCATGGATTGATTCGGACGGAGAAACCATCAAAGAAACCGGATTTCTGGGAATCATGATGGAAAAAACCAGCCGGGAAGAGGCTTTGTTCGGCATTGCCACAGAAGGCAGCGAAGATATGACGAAATTTGCATCTGTGCCGCTGGATCGTCCGATTCGAGATTTGGCTCGGTTGAAAAAAATCGTCTTCGAAGTCAGCGGTATTGATCTTGAAACTATCCCGGCAAACGACAGGCAGGCTCTGCAATCGAATCTTCTGACAATTACTCAGGAAGCAGTATCGGATTTGCCTGAAGATCCGAATCTGTCTGAAATGAAAGAGTTTCTAGCTCCGACCTTGTTTATTCAGTCGGATCAGCCGGAAATCCGGGAGATACTCGCTCAGATACTGACTCCGGAAACGCTTGCACCGCGCAATAAAGCCCGAAAACTTCTGGACTGGGTATATCGCAGCATTGAAAAGCGTCCGGTACTGTCTTTACCGGATGCGCTGTCAACCTTGAAAAACCGCATGGGAGACTGCAATGAACATGCAGCTTTGTTTGCAGCACTTGCCAGAGCAGCCGGAATCCCCTGCAGAATCGAAGCCGGGCTTGCCTATCTGAACGGCAGTTTTTATTATCACGCATGGAACAGCGTGTATCTGGGAAAATGGATTACGGCGGATTCGGTGTTCAACCAGTTTCCTGCGGATGTCGGACATATCGCGCTGGCTGACGGGGAAAATACGCTGGATCTGGTGGGCATGATCGGCAGGATCGGGCTAAGGCTGGTTGAACCCGAATGAGCATAAATATCTGATAGGAATATCGTAATCCGAATCTATTATGCTTCATCACGAAGTTTGATGCTGGTGATGATATCAGGATTTTTTCCGATGATGCCGTCATAGAAAGACCGGATTTTCTCCATATCGCTTTTCATATCGCCTGTGGGAATGAAAGATAGCCCGAGTCCGGCTTCTTTACGTGTGTAATCCAGATAGCCGCATGTCAGGGGAATCTGAGAACTGTATGCGATCCGGTAAAAGCCGGATCTCCAGAAATCCATTTTTTTCCGCGTTCCGGCAGGCGCTATGGCAAGCGCCAGTTTATCCGCTGCACGGAATTTTTCCGTCATCTGAGCAACCACTCCGCTGGAAGAACTGCGATTGATCGGGATTCCTCCGAGCCAGCGCATCAGCGAATCAAAAGGGTATCTGAAAAGCGTATGCTTTCCCATCCATGATGCTTTCAGGCGATACACATAAAACGCGGCAAGCATAAACGGCAGATCCCAATTGCTGGTATGCGGTGCTGCGATTACGATGAATTTGCTTTCATTCGGGGGAGAACCGACCACCCGCCAGCCGAAAAACCACATCCATAATCGTCCCAACCAACACAGCAAAATGCTGCTGACCGGAGCGTTATGGGATATTTGATGATTGTACATAAGCGATCCAATGAAGATTGAATTTTATGATGCTTCAAGCTCTGTAACAGAGGATATCAACGATGTCAAATTCTTATTTTATCAACACCGTGCTTTTCCGAAAAAAGAATTTGACTTTATTTCCAAAATTGATAAATATCTGCTGAAGACAGTCCTCTGAAAATAAAGATGATTCCGTATGAACACAGATATTTATGATCTTAAAACCGCTTTGAAGCGGATAGGGAATAACGAAAAATTATTTGACAAATATCTGACGCTATCGTTGCAGGAAATTCCTGTCAGCCTTGATAAATTGAAACATGCTTCGGCATCCGATAATCTGAAATCCGTAATTGTCTATGCTCACTCTGTCAAAACAATGGCAGCAACTATCGGAGCCAATCGGCTCAGAGATGCTGCTTTGGCGTTGGAAAATTCCGGAAAATCCGGCGATATTGCCAATGTTCATCTGCTTATCAACAGGGTGAGCTATGAATTTGAAAAATTTACCTGTTTGCTGCTGAAAAATGAAGAACGATCATAAGAAAGATATTGCTGTTCTAATCGTAGATGATACACCGGCAGAGCTGCTGCTGATCAGTTCTCAGCTCGAAGAGCGGGGATATCGCATTCTTAGAGCGGAAAATGGCAAAGAGGCAATCAGAATTCTCAATTCTTCCCATATCGATCTGATTATGTCGGATTATATGATGCCTCAGATGAACGGTATCGAGCTTCTGACCCGCGTCAAAAAAAAATATGATATTCCGTTTGTGATGATAACCTCTTATGGCAATATTGACGATGCGGTGTTGGCAGTCAGGATGGGAGCGGAAGATTATATTGTCAGACCATGCAGCGGAGATGAAATCTGCCTCAGAATCGAAAAAGTACTGGAATATACACGGGTATTCAGAGAAAACCGGGAATACAGAGCGCATCAGCATCACCTCTGCAACTTCGACAATATCATTACCCGGTCTGAGGAGATGTACAAAGCCATCTATCTCGCTTCGAAAGTTGCCAAAAGTCCAGCAACTACGGTGGCAATTTTCGGTGAAAGCGGAACCGGCAAAGAACTGCTTGCCCGTGCCATTCATTGTGAGTCTGGATGTCCTCAATCCCGATTTGTCGGACTCAACTGTGCCGGGATTCCGTCCGGGCTTTTGGAAAGCGAATTGTTTGGTCATGTGAAAGGGGCATTTACCGGCGCGGACAAAGACAGAGAGGGCAAATTCGCGAGCGCCCAGAACGGCACATTGCTGCTAGATGAAATCGGGGATATGCCTCTGGAACTTCAGGCAAAACTGCTCCGGGTAATTCAGGAACGCGAGTATGAAAAAGTCGGTTCCGATAAAAAAATTCCGACCAATGCTAGAATTATTGTTACCACCCATCGTAATATAGAACAAATGGTCAGAGAGGAAAAATTCAGAGAAGACCTGTTTCATCGGATCAATACCTTTCCGATTTTTCTGCCGCCTCTGCGGGAACGCAAAGATGATATTCCTTTGCTGGCAGAGTATTATATGAACCGCTTTCGCCGCGAACTCGGAAAATCCGTTCCCGGAATCTCCGAAGAATCTGTAAAATTTCTTTCGGAATATCATTGGCCCGGGAATGTGCGGGAACTGAAAAACTGCATCGAGCGGGCAATGATTCTGAGCGACGGAGACATGATACGTCCACATCACTTGAGTTTGATCAGAAGTTATCGGGAAACGCATGAAAAAAATTCCTTCGGACAGGAGAAAACTCGTATCTGTCTCGAGTTCGATTCTGAAGAATTTTCTTTGGATGCGGTGATCCGGCAGGCGTTGAATATCTGCCTTGAAAAATGCGGCAACAATAAGGCACAGGCTGCAAAATTGCTTAAAATTGACCGCAATATGTTCTATCGCAGAACAGCAGCAAGCAAAATATCCGCATGAGGAAATCCGATGTCCCTCATTACCCTGCTTACAGATTTCGGAACAGAAGATGAATATGTCGGCGTGATGAAAGGCGTTATTTTATCTATCAATCCCTCCGCAGTCATTATTGACATTACCCATCATATCGCAGCACAGGATATTGTGCAGGCAGCATATATACTGAAAGCCGCGTATCCGTATTTTCCTGAAGGCACGATCCATGTTGTGATAAGCGATCCGGGAGTCGGAACTCCACGGATGATTCTGGCTGCGGAAATCAGCGATTATATTTTTTTAGCACCGGATAACGGCGTATTAAGCCTTATCAGCGATCATGCCCGAAAGATCATCCGGGTTGAAAATGCCCGATATTTTCTGCCATCCGTCAGCCGAACCTTTCACGGCAGAGATATTTTTGCGCCGATTGCCGCTCATCTGTCAAAAGGATTGATGATAGAATCTCTGGGAACCGCAATATCTTCGGAAGACATAAAGCGGCTGGATATTCCCCTGCCGCAGGTTTCGGAAAAAGGAATTAGCGGCAAGATCATTATGGCAGACCGATTCGGCAATCTGATGAGCAATATCGGAGCTGAAGATTTGAAATATTTGGGAAATCAATGCCTTGAAATTCAGTTCCAGCATCGCACGATTATCGGTCTGTCAGACAGCTATTCTGCCGTAAAACCCGGCGAAGCGCTGGCAATTATCGGCAGCCGGGGATATGTGGAAATCGCGGTCAATTGCGGAAATGCCGCAGAATATTTCAACGCACGGAAAGGAGAATCTGTGCGAATTATCCGCCGACCACCTTCGGCACGATGAAGTTGCCGTTGTTTTGCTCCGGCGCGTTCATCAATGCTTTCTCACGATCCAGACTTCCTTTTTTCACATCATCTCGGAACGCATTGCTCAGAGAAATGGCATGAGAAGTTGGCGGAATGCCGTCTGTATTGACCTGTTTGAGCATATCAATATATTCCAAGATATTATCAATCTGACCGGCAAATTTATCCACAGACGCCTGATCCAAATCCAGACGCGCCAGCTTTGCTACATGAAGTACTTCATCACGGGTGATTTTCATAAAAAAGCTCCTTTTTTTCAAAAATTTCAGACTTAATCATACGGATTCCGGAGAAATTCCCAGTTCTCTGAGTTTGGCAGCAAGATCATAAGGCAGATCATCTTCGGTCGGCAACAATGCCGTATATCCGAATTTTCCAGCGTAATCGGGCTTATATCTTCCGATTCCTGTCTGTACTGCGCTCATCGCTTGCTCCTTATTCAATATGTCCGAGTCCATGTCATCAATCCGCATTCACCGTAATCGGGCTGAAATTGTCTTTTTTGAGTTTCTGAAGCACAGGCTCGGCATCAGGTCTGTCTTTGAAATATCCGATACGCACCCTGTGCCATATTTTTCCATTGATATCCATACTGGCTTTATACGCAGAATATCCTTTTTCCTTGAGCCTCGCAATCATTTTATCCGCCTCTGCCGCTTCTTTGTAAGAGGCAATCTGAATGGTCAGTTTTTTTTCCGGCGACGGCACAGACGGATCATCAGCAGGAAGCGGTTTCAGGACAATGGAAGTTTTGTGCGTCTCGGTCTTTCTCGGAGGAGCGGGACTCTCTTTTTTATCTTTCACTTCCGCAACCACAGGCTTTTCCGTGCTGCTGAATGGCAAAGGGGGCTTGTCTTTCTGATCTCCTATATCCACTTTCCGGTCTCTGAGCATATCGGGATACACCAAATCGGTCTGAACATGTTCGAAGGTCAGTTCTTTCTGAATCCGAGCTTCCCGCTTCTGAATCTCTTCTTTTTTCAGTTCAGCCACTTCCTGCCGGACATCCGGCTTTGTCATCCGAAAACTTAGGCTCTCCCTTCCGACCAGAATGCCCAGAATAAAGCTCCATATCGAAAAGAAAATCGCAACGCCCCAAGTTCTGACGCGTGCCATGAATATCTCGAACGAATCGGAGTCGTCAGCCCGCTTGTTATTTACGCCATTCGGAATCACTACATTTTCTCCGGTGCGGAAACTCCCAACAGTGTCAATCCGTTAAAAATCAGCTTTTGGATTGCCGTAACCAGATACAATCTTGCGCTGCTCAGAACGGGATCATCGCCCAAGACCCGGTGTTTGTTGTAATACGCGTGAAATGCGGCAGACAGATTCATCAGAAAATAGGTAATCCGATGCGGCTCCAGAAATTTCGCGCTCTGGGCAATCACTTCGGGATATCGGGACATGGTTTTCATCAGTCCGATTTCTTCCGGCTCGATCAGTTTAGCAATTGCGTCCGCATTCCACACGGGTTCGGGCATTCCCATTTCAAGGCTTTTGGCAAGAATGCTGCATATCCGGGCATGAACATACTGCACATAAAAGACCGGATTATCATTGGTTTTCTTCTTGGCAAGCTCCAGATCGAAATCCAGCGGACTTTCATAATGCCGAGTCAGGAAAATGAACCGAGCCGCATCTTTTCCGACTTCATCTACGACATCTTTGAGCGTGATGAACTCCCCGGATCTCTTGGACATTTCCACAGGCTGACCATCTCGGAGCAGATTGACCATGTAAATCAGCACGACCTGAAAGCGATCCCGGCTGGTTCCGGCAGCTTCGATAGCGGCAGTCATGCGGGGAATATAGCCATGATGATCCGCGCCCCAGACATCAATAACTTTGTCGAATCCGCGCTGAAATTTCTCAATATGATACGCGATATCCGAAGCAAAATACGTGGTCTGCCCGTCTGCCTTGACCACAACCCGATCTTTTTCATCGCCGAATTCCGAGGTATTGAACCACAGCGCGCCGTCTTTTTCGTAAATCCGGTTTTTATCCCGATTTTCCCGGATCATGGCATCCACTTTGCCGGAATCATAGAGTTGCTGCTCACTGTACCACTGATCGAAGCGCACGCCGAATTCTTCCAGAACCTGCCGGATATTTTGTAAAATCGTAGCAGAGGCATATCGCGCGCAATAGGCAATCGCTTCGGATTCGTCAGTTTTCAGCAGACTGTCTCCTTTGTCCGATTTCACGGTCTGTGCCAGATCACGCACATAATCGCCCTGATAGCAGTCTTGGGGAAACGCAATGGTTTCGCCGAAAAGCTCTCGATATCGCATAAATACCGAGCGTCCCAGCCTGGTGATCTGCCGCCCCGAATCATTGATTTACTATTCCCGCTGAACATCATCGCCGCAGAACGCTAAAATATTGGCAATGCTGTCTC
>CAZMDM010000005.1:0-4679 GCA_964564775.1 uncultured Desulfonema sp.
ACAAAAATCGGATAGCAGCCCGAAGGACATGAACGTTGTGTTCAAAAACCGTCCGAAGTATTGCTTACAGAGAGAAAGCAGAAAAAAAGGAACGTAAGATCTGTTTGCTTGATGGGAAGGTAAATATCCTCTTTTCCGACAATTTCAAAATGACTGAGGAAGAATTATTGGGATTGAAATGAATTACTTGTTAGATACCCATGCTTTTTTATGGACAGCATCAAAATCGAATTTACTGCCTGATAGGATTGCAAAAATAATCAGAAATCCCAAAAACGGAATATACGTCAGTGCGGTTACATTCTGGGAAATCGCAATCAAAAGCCGTATCGGAAAACTCGATCTTGACGGTCTTATGCCTGATGATTTACTGCCGATTGCCGAAGAAATGGAAATACAACTGATCGGACTTACACCGGAAGAAGCAATATCTTACGGTAATCTGAAAGAAAGCAGCCATAATGACTCTTTTGATCGTATGCTGATTTGGCAGGCTATCCGTCGGGATATGGTTATGATCAGCAAAGATCGGGAATTTCAAAATTTTATAAAATATGGATTGAAACTGATTGGGTAAGATAGCGGACTGTCATGCAGGTAGCGGCTTTGTTGCAATCACGCTGCAATCACCTGCCTGAAAACCGGAAGCCGGTTCAATGTGAGTTCATGCAGTCTAATCTTTCTACTGGCATTATCAATATCAATACCGACCAGATTGCCGTCAATGTCATAATCAAGCACAACGCCTTCGGAAATCTCAACGCTGTCGGCACTCGGTTTTTCAGACAGATCAATATAAAGAGAATCGGTATCCGAATAGTAATTCAGTCTCATAGCTTAAACCTCCTGTCAGGAAAAGCGTTATGAATCGTAATCTTATCCAAAAGAGTTACAACACGGAAAACCTTGTTGTCGAATTCTGCGACTCTGCCCTAGAAACGGAAACGATTGTCTTCCTGAAGCTCTGTTTTTATCGGATTTTCGATAATCTGAATGCACCATTCCTTATATATCGTTCGAGTTACGCGGTTGAAAAACTGATCGGAATTTCTACTTAAAGCTATCGAAAGGTAAGCATTAACAATACCTTCTCCGATAAAGTTGTTCAGCCATACGAAGGGCGGTTTTCCATAATGGCGAGCGCAGAGGCTCCGGTTGGACAGTTACTGTATTCGGCTTCAAATCATGAAAACCTCGTAATCTGAAGCAATCCCGATTCCGATCTAAAAAACGGCATAACTTGTGCATTCGCTTGACAACGATATCATCCGGTCGGTTTTTTGCCTGATTCAGCAATTCGAAATTATGGGAGAGAATTACAAAGGATTTGCGCTGTTTTTCCAAAGCCTGCCATAACAAATCCCTAATTTCAAGATAGGAACAGGCACCGAGTTGGGTGTGGCGAAGTTTTCTTCTTCCATCATCAAAGACAGTCATGGGATATTCAAAGACACCGTGAGATTCGAAAGGTTCAACAGCGATCATACCGGGCATGACCCCGCTGCTCTGTCCCATCATAGAGGCATTGTAGCTGCTGTCAAACAGAATATTATTGTCTGCAAGTGCACAAAGCGTATCCGTATTAAAACCGAAATTTCCGGCACGAAACGCGTTGATTTCTCCTCCGCCTGCTTTTTTCAGCATCAGTTTGCCGATCTCAATCAGTTTTTGCTGTTCAGGAAGCGAAAAAAAACGAATATACTGACGCTTGTGATTTATATCGGGCAGCAGACGCGTTCCGGATTCATCAACCCATTCCGTATGCAGATGCAACTGGACTTCCTGACCTGCATCACGAATAAGCCCGACAATTTCCGCCAAAGGCTGCATACCGAAACGGGTTGCAAACAAAGGTTCTACAAAAAAAACCGCTTTCATCCCCCAATGATTCAACACGCGCAGCTGATATGCCAGTCCGTAATCGCCTCTCGGAGTCGTTCCGTATACATAAGAGCGAAACAAATCGGGAAATCTGCTGTCCAAATTATTCCATCCTCGTCCGCATCCGATTTCCATATCCACCGTAAAAAATACGTCCAGCATTTTACGTCTCCGATAGTTGCTGCAAGTTGATTTATTCAGTTATTAGAGAACGCCGGCAGGCATATTCGGCACAGATTCTCCGCCCAGCACATATCCGCCGTCCAGACGCAGCACGCTTCCGGTCATAAAAGGCGCGTGTTTGAGAATGAACATCACTGCTTTCACCACATCGTCAATGGTTCCGGTTCTCTGCATCAGTGTATGCGAAATAATCGCCTGTTTCTGAGCCTCACTCAGCAGTCCCCAGCCTCTGGTTTTTTCCGCATGACGGGTTTCGATGAATCCCAGCATGATTTCATTGACCCGGACTTGGGGCGCGCCCAGTCTTGCATAAGTTTCGGTCAGAAGAGAAATGCCCCGGCTCGCTGCTGAATATCCTTCATTGAATACCATGCCCGCAGGACCGGATCGTCCGACAATCCCGGCTATGGATGAAAACTGAATCACCGCACCGTTACCAGATGCTTTCAGATACGGCAGCGCGGCTTCGAATACCCATTGCTTTGCCCGAAGCGTGGTTGCCATTTCCAAATCCCATTGTTCCCGAACATAGGGTCCGTGAACTACGGGCCATCCTCCGCGCTCGATATTGTTGATTAAAATATCCAAACGCCCGAATCGCTTAATCGTCTGCTGAATTAAGCTGGGAATACTGTCCGTGTTCAAAAGATCGGTGCGGACAATCAGATGTTCCGCGCCGCTTTGGGCAAAATCCCGCTTCATCTCCTCAAGACTGTCTTCCCAGTCGAAATAATTCAACACCAGCTTTACGTTTTCTTTGGCAAGCGCCAGTCCGATGCCTTTTCCGATGCCCTTGACCGCGCCCAATACCAGCGCCACTTTATTTTCAAGTTTCATCATACATCACACTTCTAAGATAAACGGCAGAATCACGGGACGGCGTCCGATGGCAAAATCGAAATATTTCCGCAGCACGGTCTGGATTTTGGAGCGGATTTTTTCAAGACGATCCGAGGCATCGGGACCGACTTCCTCGATTACTTCCAGAACCACGCAGATCGCATCCTGAAGCAGATGTCCGGTTTCGGTTTCAAACACAAAGCCCCGCGAAACAATTTCAGGACCATAGACCACGATTCCGGTGGCTTCGTCAAACGCGAGCGTAATTGCCACCAATCCTTCTTCGGACAACGTACGCCGCTCTTTCAGCACACTTCTGCCCACATCGCCGATGCCTTTGCCATCCACCAGTACCCTGCCGGTGATCACATTATCGCCGAGTCTGCCGCCGTTTTTATCGAATTCGATAATCTGCCCGTCTTCGGCAATCAGAATATTGGATTTGGGAATCCCCAGACTTTGGGCAAGGCGGGAATGCAGAATCAGATGCCGGTATTCTCCGTGAATCGGGATAAAATACTGAGGATGCGTCAGATTGATCATCAGCTTGAGTTCTTCCCGAAACGCGTGTCCTGAGACATGAATATCTGAAATTTTTTCATAAATCACATTCGCGCCCCGGCGATACAAATTGTTGATAATTTTGGTAATCGCGCGCTCATTGCCGGGAATGAATTTGGATGACAGAATCACGGTGTCGCCGTCTCTGATTTTGATCTGTTTATGATTGCCGGAAGCCATGCGGGCAAGAGCGGACATGGGTTCTCCCTGACTGCCGGTGGTGATGATAATCAGCTCATCATCCGAATAATCGCCGATCTCGTCAATTGCAATCTCGATACCTGTGGGCAGATGAAGATAGCCCAGTTCTTTGGCAATCGCAACGCTGGCTTCCACGCTTCTGCCGTTGAACACGACTTTCCTGCCTTCTGCTTTGGCAATGCGGACGATCTGCTGAATTCGGGTAATGCCGGATGCGAACAATGCCACAATGATTCTGCCTTTGCTGTCGGAAATGATTTTGGCAAGATTTTCTCCGACATCCGCGTCCGAGAGCGTATATCCTTCTTTTTCCACATTGGTGGAATCCGACATCAACACCAGCACGCCTTCATCACCGCATCGGGCAAAGCGGTTCAAGTCTGTCGGCATTCCATCAATCACCGTGTGGCTGATTCTGAAATCTCCCGTATGAACAATAATGCCCAACTCGGTTCGGATCGCATACGCCACGCTATCCACTACGCTGTGGCTGACCCGGATGACTTCGATCTCCAAATCGCCAACCGAAATTCTTTGGGTGGGATAAATTTCACGCAGATCGATATCCGGCAGAAAATCCGCTTCTTCGAGTTTCTGACGAACCATTCCGAGAGTAAACGGCGTGGCAAATACGGGAGCTTTGACCTCTTTCAGCAGATACGGCAGCGCGCCGATATGGTCTTCGTGGGCATGAGTAAGAAAAATTGCAGCGACTTCGGATTTGTGATTCCGAATATAATCCATATCCGGTATGACCAGATCAACCCCCAGCATATAATCTTCAGGAAACATCAGACCCGCGTCAATAATAATGATGGTATTTTTGAACTCGATGACCATCATATTGAGTCCGATTTCCCCCAAACCTCCCAGAGGAATGATCTTCAACATAGCAACCTGCTCTTTCGGGACTTCAGCCCCATTCCGATATCTGATTGAATTGGATTGAATAGCTCATAACTTTTTGCAACATATCACGATTCATATCATCACGCAAGCCATTAGTACAAGGC
>CAZMDM010000006.1:0-5140 GCA_964564775.1 uncultured Desulfonema sp.
GTTCACATTATCTCTTATAAACTCAGATAACTTACCTGTTTGTCAGGTTTAAAAAACTATAACCGACAGCGCTCTGTCGCTGATGCGAGTTCAACAAAAGGATAACAGAATGAAATCTTGTCTGATAGTGGCAATATCCGTGTTTGTTATATCGCTGATACAGGTATCGGATGCAGCAGAAATTTCGCTGTCCGGGTTCGGAACTGCGGGATATGCCATATCCGATAAAGAATATACTTATCAACGCTTTATTGACAATAACGGCACGATAAAGCGGGATACGGTATTCGGGGCGCAGTTGGATGTGAAAATTACCGAACAGTTCAGTATAACCTTGCAGGGGAAGTTTGCGCCGTCGGACAAAGATGATAAAGACTGGGCGCCGGTTCTTTCGTGGGCATTTTTATCCTATCGCCCTGCAAACGACTGGCTGTTCCGGCTTGGCAAGCTCCGTGTGCCGTTGTATCTGAACAGCGAGAATCTGGATGTGGGCATCACATACAACATGGCTCTTCTGCCTGCGGAAATGTATTCGCTGTCTCCGGTCAACAATTTCATCGGTGCTTCTTTTTCCAAAACATGGAGTCCTGATTTCGGAGATATCCTGCTGGATGGCTACTGGGGAAAAATCCCTTTTTATTGGCGGGTTTATATGAGAGACGATGCTGCTATGCTGGGCGGAATGCCTCAAGGCGCCAATTTTTGGCCCATGGATATGGAATCTGCCGGACTTGTAGTGACTTTTCAACGCGATACCAGTATTTTTCGTGTCGGCATTCACTATGCCACTACCGAAATGCGAGACGGCTCGACCATCAATGAGAGATATACCTTGCAGCCGGTGTATTATCCGACTCCGACAGGTCTGCTTCATATCGGCAACGCGTATCAGTACGATATTCCGAATCTCAGCAAATCCATCCGATATATCGTATATGTTATCGGATTTAGTACAAATATCGGGTATGATTTCCGTCTGATGGGGGAATATGGACGCCGGGTTGTTCCTGATTTTGACGGTGCGCCGGACAGTCATGGCGGATATCTGGCTCTGCATAAAAAGATCGGAAAATGGACCCCGTACATCAGTGGTTCGGGTCTGTTATCTGCCCGGAAAGTACTGAATATGTTCAATGAGATCAATTCGTATCAGATTTACGGACCTGCAGATTTTCTGAATCCGATTCAGAGACAGCTTGTTGACAGCATCAATGCGTACGACCAGTACACCTTGGCTGTCGGCACATCATACAGCCTGACGCCGAAGCAGAAGATCAAAGCCGAATGGGGGCAGACGCATATCAGAGATACATCGGCTTTTATTGACAATCCCCCGGGATCGCGTATTTCGGACAGCAATATCAACGTGTTTTCAATTTTATACAGCGTGATATTTTAAGGAGGCGGACATGAAAAAAATGATGATGATTGCATCATTGCTATTCGCTTTTCTGATCGCATCGGCTTATTCCGAACAGTCCGATATTGTGGTAATAGGAGGTTCCGATCTGCCGAAAATGGGTGATGAAACAATTGCCAAGATATATACAGGCAAAATTATTTCTGTTAATGGAATTTCTGTGAAGCCCGTGAATATCAGATCCGGCGCGGAAATGCGAAATCGCTTTTTGCAAATTTTCCTGAATCAGAATGATGAGGATTATATCGCATATTGGGCAGTGCGGAGATATATCGGCAGAGGTACACCTCCAAAGGAACTGGACAACAGCGCGGATGTGATTCGGTTTGTGCAGTCCACACCCGGAGCCATCGGGTACATCGAGACAGGTGAGTTGAAACCCGATATGAATGTGGTGAGTTCACGGTGATTTCCGTCAGAATTGAATCAGGATTGAAAGATGATGAAAAAATTTTTTATCCTTCAATCCCGATTCAGACAAAGAAAATAAAAGGTGAATTTATGAGAATGTTAAGAGTGTTCATTGATGATTTTGATTTTTCAAAATTGGGGTTTGATAGCGATGAAATTTCTTTTTCCGAGTTAAAAGAAAAAATCAGCATAGGTTATGCAAAAGAATCGCTGTTGAGGTGTCATCGTATTGCCGAAGAAAGCGGTTTGTCCGAGATGACTCTTGAAGAAATCAATGCGGAAATTCAGGCTGTCAGGAAATATGCAGAAAATTGTTATTGATACAAATGTGCTTGTTTCATCGCTCCTTACAAAAGGTTATCCTTTCCGAATCATATTTGATCTGGTATTGGAAAAGAAAGTGCTTCTCTGTCTCTCGGAAAAGGTTTGGGAAGAATATGTGGAAGTATTGAATCGGAAAAAATTTTCAGAATATCACGGATTCAAAACCAATGCTGAGATCGTATTAAGCAAAATCAATGACTTGTCTGTAAAGTTTTATCCTGATGCAAAGCTGTCTCTGATAAACGATGAACCGGATAACAGATTGTTGGAATTAGCAGTATCTGCAAAGGCTGACTTTCTGATAACGGGAAATACGAATGATTTCACTTTTTCAGAATATGGTCGCGTTAAAATAACAGAACCGGCAATATACTGGGAAACTTCTGGGAAATATATAATTGTTGTATCGGGGAATTTCTGCTGGAAGGCTACTGGGGAAAAGCTCCATTTCACTGGCGGGTCTGGATGCGGGAGGATGCTTCCATGCTGGGCGGAAAGCCGGCGGGTGCCGATTTCTGGAAGATCAATATGGAATCCACAGGACTTGTGATGACCTTTCAGCGCAAGTCAAATGTATTGCGCGCAGGATTTCACTATGCTTTGGGAGAAATGGCTGACGGATCGCCGATTGTCGGAAATTTTACTCTCCAACCGATATATTATCCGACACCGATGGGAGTAATGCGTATCGGAGATATTTATCAGCCCGATCCTCTGAATACCAACGCGTCTATCCGTAATCTCGTCTATGTTCTGGGCTGCGATATTGATCTGGGGCATGATTTCCGTCTGCTGGCAGAATACGGACGGCGGGTGATTCCTGATTTCAACTCGGTTCCTGACACACATGGTGGCTATCTGTCTTTGCTGAAAAAAATCGGCAGATGGAATCCGTATATCACGGCATCGGGTCTGTATTCGGAGCAGAAGGTGCGGAATTTGTATAATGAAATCAACGATTATCAGGTTCAGGGATCATCTGCGTTTCTGAACACTCTTCAGCATCAGGTTGTTGATTCTACTCAGGTTTATGACCAATATACCCTGGCTGTCGGAACTTCATACAACCTCACACCGAAACAGAAGATCAAGGCAGAATGGGCGCAGACTCATGTCGGCAATGTATCCGGCTTTATTGACAATCCCCCGGGCGAGCGTCTTTCGGATGTCAGTATCAACGTTTTTTCGATTTCATACAGTTTGGTATTTTAAGGAGGCGGACATGAAAAAAATGATAATGATCGTATCGTTGTTGTTCGCTCTTCTGACCGCTCCGGCACAGTCCGAACAGCCCGATGTTGTACTGATAGGAAATGCCGATGTCCCCCAAATGGACGCAGACACGATTGCGAAAGTATATACGGGCAAGATAATTTCTGTCGGCGGTGTTTCTGTCAAACCTGTCAATATAAAATCGGGCGCGGCAGCACGCAGTCGTTTTCTTCAGGTTTTTCTGAATCAGGATGATGAGAAATATATCGCGTACTGGACAGTGCGGCGCTATATCGGCAAGGGAGCGCCGCCGAAGGAACTGGACAGCAGTGCTGCGGTGATTCAGTTTGTGCAGTCCACGCCCGGAGGGGTCGGGTATATCGAGGCAGCCGAGTTGAAACCCGGCATGAATGTGCTGAGTTCACGGTGATTGTGTCGGGAGTAACAGGTGTTAAGTGTTATGTGTTAAGGAAAAAACATAACACTTCTAAGCACATAACACTTTTCAAAGGAAGTGAGTATGAGAACCGGATTTACAGAGCGGAAAGGCAGAATCGAAGAACTTGACAGATCGTTTGACCTGAAATTCTGGAAAGCTCAGAAAGACAGCGACAAGTTTGCTGCGGCATGGGAACTTGTGGTTCATTCGTTTATCATCAGAGGCAGAGATGTTCGTGAACTCCGACTTCAGAGAACTGTTGAGCATTTTCAACGGCAGGAAAGTTAAATATCTGGTGGTGGGCGGGTATGCTTTTATCAAGTATGCCGAACCCCGTTACACCAAAGACCTTGATTTATGGATAAAAGCGGATAAGTCCAATGCCGCTGAAATCTTCGCCGCATTGCGTGAATTCGGAGCGCCGCTTGCCGGAATGACAGAAGAGGATTTTGCACACGAAGGTTATTTCTATCAGATGGGTGTTCCGCCTGTCCGTATAGATATACTGATGTCCATTCCGGGGCTTGATTTCGAAGATGCTTGGAGCCGCAGAGTCGAGGCGGATTTTGACGGGATCCCGATAGCATTTATTTCCAAACATGACCTGATTACTGCGAAATTGGCATCGGGTCGTCCTCATGATCTGAGGGATGCGGAGATATTATCGCAGACCGAAGACTGATGTTATGCTGATGTAAATTCAACAAAAGGATAACAGAATGAAATCATACCTGATAGCGGCAATACTTGCACTCTTTTTATCGCTGATGCAGGTTGTCTACGCGGCAGAAGTTTCGATTTCAGGATTCGGAACTCTGGGCTATGCTGTATCTGACAAAGAGTATGCGTATCAGCGATTTATTGACGACAACGGCACGATCAGGCGGGATACGGTATTCGGATTGCAGGCGGATGTGAAAATCAATGGACAATTCAGCATGACATTGCAGGGCAAAATTGCACCGTCAGACAAAGATGATAAGAACTGGGACCCGGTTCTTTCATGGGCTTTTTTATCCTATCGTCCGACCAATGATTGGCTGTTCAGGCTTGGCAAACTTCGTGTGCCGATCTACCTGAACAGCGAAAGCATGGATGTCGGCGTAACTTATGATATGGCGCGTCTGCCTGCCGAGATGTATTCGATGGCGCCTGCCAATGATTTTGTCGGAGCTTCGTTTTCCAAGACATGGAATGCCTGTATCGGGGATTTGATGCTGGACGGCTACTGGGGAAAAGCTCCGTTTTATCGGCGGGGGTGTATGGGGGGGGAGTCTGGTCTCTTATACTAACACTGCTCTTCCGACGACTTACCCTGGTTGTATGTTTGGGGG
>CAZMDM010000007.1:0-7611 GCA_964564775.1 uncultured Desulfonema sp.
TTGGCTTTTTTAGCCTTTTTGTGGGATTTTTTGACTTTTTTGACTTTTTTCGTGTCATCTGCCTTTTCCACTTTTGCTGCAGGGGTAGCAGCGGGTTTTGCCGCTTCGGCTGCAAAGCCTGCTGTTGCAAAAGCAACCAGTGTTACACACATCCCGATAATCATCATCATTCTTTTCATTTTGGTTTCTCCTGTTCTCCATGATAATCGTCATTAAAGACGCTTAATAAATATCTCTTATTTTTTCGGATGTCAATATGATTTACATAAAAAAAGAGCCGAAAGATATTTTCTCCCGACTCTTCAAAAGGTTATTCTTTTTCAAAATCACTTTTGCCTGCACCGCATACCGGGCATACCCAGTCATCGGGGATTTTTTCAAAGGGAGTGCCGGGTTTCACGCCATTATCCGGGTCTCCGGCTGCCGGATCATACACATATCCGCATACACCACATACATACTTGTCCATTGTGTTTCCTCCTGAAGTTCAATGAGTTATCGTTTCAACAAGCGCAATGACTCTTTTTTCGATCTCATCCCGCACAGCCCGCATCACACGGATATCCTGTCCGGCAGGATCGGGCAGGTTCCAATTTTCACGGACCGCATTCGGCACAAACGGGCATTGTTCCGCACAGCCCATCGTGATAATCATTTCCGGCTTTGTTTTTTCAATCGCGGACGCGATAGACTGCGGACGCCGGAATTCCATGTCAATCCCTTTTTCCTTCATGACTTCGATCATCAGCGGATTGACAGCTTGTTCGGGATGACTTCCTCCGGACAATGCCTCGATTCTGTCTCCTGCCAGATATTGGGCAAATCCGGCTGCCATCTGACTTCGGCAGGTATTTCCCACACAGGCAAAGAGAATTTTTTTGCGATTCAGCAACGGAGACAAGAGTTTATGAACAGCATCTCTGACCTCCTCCAGCACGGTCGGATGCTTTTCCATATCCCCGACATGCTCGATTTTCCAATAAGTCAGGCTTCCGTCATAGCTTGCGCCGACCGCATCGAAAAAATATTTTGCCGTTAAGTGCATTCCCTCGAAGAGATTTTTGCCTTTGGTCGCACCCACCGAAAGCATAAAGCCTTTCCGGGTATTACGAAGCGGATCAGTGAGACCGAGCTTGTATTTTCTTGCCCAAAGCGTCTGAGTCCGGTCAATCAGGGATTTCAACTGAGCGGTAACATTATAAAAGAATACCGGACTTGCCATGACCACAACTTCGGCTTTTCTCATCAGACAATAGATATCGTTCATATCGTCTTTGATGGGGCAAAACCCTTTTTTTTCGCAGACAATATATTCTTTGCACGGGATGATATTTTTTTTGTCTGCCTCAACCACCAAAGTTTCCGCGCCCAAAGCCTCGGCTTCCTTCATAAATGCCGACAACAGAAATGCCGTATTTCCTTTTTTACGGGGACTTCCCTGTAATCCGAGTACCAGCATGACGAATATCCTTAACTATGACATGCACTGCAGGTAAGGGGACCGGATTTCATGCCTGCATTTTTCTTTTCATTATGGCACTTGATGCACTGAGTGTTCATCACCTGTTTTTTCTGAAGTTTTCCGGAAGCTTTTAATTCATTGATCGCACCGGCTTTCTGGGGAAACACATCATGGCAGACCTTGCAGTCTTTCAAGACTTCCTGATGCTTCGAATGAGGAAGCTTCACATCCCCTTTTTCTTTGACCGTGATGGTCAGAATTTCAGCACCTTTGCCGCCTTTATCCTGTGCTACCGACACAACCGCCATCATGGTGATTGCCAAAATAACCGCAACTGCTGCTTTGATCTTCATCTGAGTCCTCCTTTGAAATTCGGAATGGTTATCAACATAGCAAAAGAGTCTTATAAAAGCAAGCTGTGTTTACTTCAGTTTTCCGAGATTTTCGATCAGGATTTTTGCCACTTTTTCACCGGATAATAACATCCCTCCGAAAATGGGTCCCATGCGCGGTCCCCCGAAAGTCGCATTGGCTGCCATTCCGGCAACATAAAGACCCGGAAACACTTCACGGGTATTTTCCATGGTCAGAATTTCAGCTTTTTCCGACCACATGGATTTTTCACCTTCGATTTTACCGGAAGGGGTTTTCAACTGTCCGGGAACTTTCTGAAAAACAACTTTCACCACCTCGACCGCATGTCCTGTGGCATCCACAATAAACTTCGAGCGAACTGCCAGAGGATCAATGTGCAATCCCGCCATTTCCACCGGAGACCAGTTCAATACCAGTCCGATCAGTCTGTCCGAGCGCATCATCACATCTTCGACACTCATGCAGTTGAAAATCGTAAGCCCTGCCTGAACTGCTTTGGAAATCAGAGTGGATGCGGTTTCCACAGCATCTGCGGCATAATAATTTTCCTGATATTTGTGGGGGCGTATTCCGAATTCTTTCAAAATATGTACCGCAGCTTCCTGAACCACGATTTCATTGAACATCATGCCGCCGCCCCAGACACCTCCGCCGACACTCAGCTTCCGCTCATACAAAGCCACCCGTTTTCCGGCTTTTGCCAGATAATAGCCCGCCACCAGACCCGAAGGTCCTCCGCCCACAATCGCGACATCGGTTTCCAAATTGGCAACCAATTTCTGATAATAGCGGTCAATAATTGCCTTGGTGATGATCACTTCATTGAGTTCTGTCATACTGTCTCCTTGTCAGACATAAAAAATATTTAAACAATTTATTCAGATATAACAATATCTTGAAAGTGGGAAACCTGATCGCTCAACCGGACAAACTCCTCGATTTCAAGGGTTTCCGCGCGGCGATTCGGATCAATGCCCGATGCTTCCAGCATTGCCTGAGCTTCCTGAGCCGGAATATGAAGCTCACTTCCCGATAATGCGTTTTTCAAAGTTTTTCTCCGTTGCCCGAAAGCGGCTTTGATGACTTTGAACAGCATTGTCTCATCTTTGGCAGGATATTTCGGAGCATGAAACGATATTTCAACTACTTCTGAATCCACATTGGGCTTGGGATAAAAGCAGTTCGCACCGATTTTGGCAATGCTTCGGATATCGGCACAATATCGCAGCATTGCGGTAATCCGCCCGTAATCTTTGGAATCAGGACGCGACATGATCCGCTCTGCAAGCTCCTTCTGGAACATCAGGATGGCTCTTCGAACGCAATGTCTCGAATCTATCAGGCGAACCAGAATCTGAGATGAAATATTGTACGGCAGATTCCCGGACACAATCAGAGATTGCCCTGCATTATCCGCCATTTCCTGAAAATTCAGCTTCAGCACATCTTTTTCGATCAAAGTTACATTGGATACCGAATGAAGCAGAAGCTGCGTTTTCAGAATACTGAGAAGAGCGGTGTCTTTATCCACTGCATAAACAGTTTTCACCATCCGGCTGAGAGGAATGGTCAGAGCGCCGAGTCCTGCGCCGATTTCAAGTACAGTGTCTTCCGCACAAAACCCGGATCGCTCGATAATTCGCTGTATTGCAGACGGATCCGATAAAAAATTCTGCCCCATCTGCTTTTTGGGATAAAGATTGTGAGCAGCCAGCAAAGTTCGGGGACTCATAAATTCGACCGATATTTCTGAACAAGTCCGTAAAACGTGCCTGCCATTGCCAGAAGAATACCCGCGATAAATACCGGATAAAAAAACAGATATGCCATAAATCCGAAGATCGCGAGGCTGATGAGAAAAATGCAGCAGATCAGGATAAAAATTTTCGGAGATGCAGACAGCGATACTGCGGATCGTCCTGAATAGCGCACTGTCAGTTCCACATTGCGCTCTTTCGACAGCGTATCCAGAAACGAGCGGATGCTTAGCGGCGCAATCTGAGCCGCGTTCTGTACCAGTTTTTTGACCACCCGAAATCGGGGTGCGGGCGGTTTCGGCACATATTTTGCCAGATCGGGAAAATCGCCGATTGCCTGCTGCAATGAATAGCCCCCTGTTTTCAATGTCAGATTGTATGCCTGATCTTCCGACAACAGCGATGCTTCTTTGGCAAAGCTGTAAATATATGAATTGCCTTTTCTGATTCTGATAATAAAATGAGCAAGATCGCATCTGCTTTTATCGCTGATTTTGGATAAAATTGCGGATACATCCCGCACACTCACGGGCCACCCCGCGTTCTGAGAAAGTCGTGATGCAATATCCGAAGATTTCAGGGCTTCGCCGCTCAGCAATATCGAAATCACCTGCCTGAGAATGTTCATGTAAGATTCCTTAGATTTACAGAAGTGTTAGCTGTTAAGTGTCAGGTGTTACGCGCGGACACTTATTTTTGACGTTGTTTTTCTATGATAAGATCGCGGAATTGTCAAGAGCGGCTAATGATTTTCCATCATCCATCCGCATGCGTCGCGTACACTTGCAGCATCGAACTGATGTCCTGAAATGTGGCTTTCGACAGCCGCCTCGACCGAATGCCCGTATCTGGAAAGAAAGTACTGCCAATAAGTGAAAGAGCCGTTGCCAGTCGGCGGATCGTAATTGCCATCTCCCGGATTGGACACTACCCGAATCGGAACCTGTGTTTTATAACTGTTCGGAATCAGAGCATAGGCATTATACGGCGCACACCAGATCGTAGCTGCCCGGATATTGGGTTTCAACTCGCTTCTGGAAATCATGACCGCGCCGGGTCCTCCTGCCGAATAGCCCGTAATATAGGTCTTACCCGGATTGACTGCCCATGTCCGATATGCCAGAATGATCGCATCAAGCGTGTTGTAATAATCATCGGTCATATAATGTCCGGTGCTGTCCACCATCCGAAATCCGAGATGGTTTGCCTGAACAGCGATGATCAGCAAGCCTTTTTCATCGGCAACCGCTTTGAAATTCTGCTCAATGCGATGTGCCAGAGTTGACGTGGCAGATTCGCCGTCTCCGTGCAGATACACCAATACTCCTGGATCAAGCAGATTTGCAATGCTTTCAGGTGCATAATACACAATATTCGTATTATAAGATTGTTCTCCGATGAGCAGAACTCCCGCTCCAGACGGCGGATTCTGAGGAACAGTGGTGAATGTTTTAATATCGGTTTTCCAATACAGATTCGAAGGATCATTAGGATTCGGATCATATTTTACCCAGAAGCGGTAGCCGACACCCTGATATTGCGCGCAACTGACATAAAAGCGCAGATCATCCGCTACGGATATGCAGTTGTTATCAGAAGAATTGACAACAGAAATCGTATTCGCCGGTGTTTTCCAATACAAAGCAGATGAATCCGATGAATTCGGGAAATAGCGCAGTTCGATGCGGTATCGGATGCCCTGATACAGAGCGCAGGGAATCGTGAATGCGATATTGTCATTTACCGGCAGACATTGTGCCGCAAATGCTGTTTTTCCGATCAGCACGATGAGAAACCATAATTTTTGTCGAGCAGACATGTCTCCTCCTTGAGTGTTTTATTAAAGATACGGAAACCTACCCCCCATCCCCCGCTCCGGGGAAGGGTTACTGAGATATTTCCGCATGATATTACCTGATATTTTGTAAAAAGTAAAATTATGATATGCAGAACACCTTGACGAATATTATCTTTTCCATATACAATAGAAATATGAACCTGTTTTCCATATCGTCCCTTCTGCCGACAGATGCCAAAGAGAGCATCGGTGTGGATATTGGCTACGAAGATATCAGACTGGTACAGATGATCCGTTCTTCGGGCAAACCCCTACTGTCGAAATATGTCAGACTTCAGTTTCCTGAAGGAGCTTCCAAAAACAGCTCCGAATTTTCCGATTTTCTGAAGTCAGCGCTGACCGATTTCTGTTCATCTTCCAACAAAAAGGAAATATGGACAGCGGTTTCGATGAGCAGAGCCTCGGGCAGGTATCTGAAAATTCCCAAAGTATCCGACAATCAGATCAGCAATGCCGCATTCTGGACGTTCAAACGGGAAGAAACTGCGTTCAAAGAAAGCGAGCATGTATTTACTTTCGGAATCATTGAAAATACCGGACAAAATATCAGCGACCAGATCGAAATCATGGCATGTACGGCTCCGAAATACGATATTGAACGCCTGAAACAGTTATTCAACGATATAGGATTTCCTCTGACCGGTATTTCTCTGTATCCTCTGGCAGTTGAAAATCTTTTCAGAAGCGGCTGGATCACGCCTGAAGAAGGCAGCATGGCAACCTTATGGATCGGAAGATCCCGTTCCCGGATTGATATTTTTTTTCCGGGTGGAGCGCTTGCCTTATCCCGAAATATCAAAACATCAGAGCGGAGCATGATCGAATCTGTCCGGGAAAAAATCGGCAGAGAAAATCATGAATTCAGAGATATCGCACAGCAATTTTTCAACAGTATGATATTGAGAAAACTTCCGCTTGCAATCGAAGGCGCGGAGCCTTTCGGAGAACAGCAGATTTTCAGAATGATTCAGCCTGCACTGGATCGTCTTATCCGACAGTTGGAGAGGACTTTCGACCATTATAATGTGAACATCTGCAACGTTCCTATCGAAAAAATATATGTGTCAGGAGATATTGCCGGTTATTCTCCGATTGTGGAATATCTTGCACAACGCTGCGGCGAGGATATTCATACTGCGGAGATGGATCCGTTTGCGCCGATTCAGTCCGGCGGACAAGAACCATGTCCCGAATCCGCACAGGAAAAATTATCCTTTGTTCCGGCAGTCGGATTGAGTTTGTCAGACACCGCTACAACCCCGAACTTTGTGGTAACCTATCAGGATCGTGAAAAGCTCGGAAAAATATTCCGGATACGCCATGCGGTTATTGCAGTGTTCATTATACTTTCATTGTTGTGCGGCGGACTGTATGTCTGGCAGAAGAAGCATATCAGCAGAAAAGACCGGGAAATCTCGGCGCTGAAACAGGAATTGCAGAGAGTCATGCTTCCGGCAAACCCCGAAATCGTCCATAAATTAACATCCATGCAGATCCCCTTCAAGCCGGAAAATGATCTCCTCATGCTGACACGGGAAATGATAAAACTTCTCGATGTTCGGATCAACGCGGAAAAACAGAAACTCAGACTCTGCGCGGCAAGATATGCCGAAATTGTCGCTATATCGGATATATTGAGATTTACTCCGAATAATATTCAGTTGACAAGTATAGGTGTCAGTGTCCATAAAAGCGATCCGCAGAAACCCGAAACACTGCCTGTAAGCATCGAAGGCATCATCAAAGGCAGACATGATGAATTTGAAGTAATATTAAATAATTATATCAATGAGTTGAGAAAATCTCCGATTCTGACGCGAACTTCACTTGTCAACAAACAGGCGGATATTTTCGAGGAAGAGGCTGTGTTGCGCTTCAAGATTCAATCGGAGGTCAGCCGGAACTGAATTATGGCTCTGACGATACTTTCGAAAGAAAAGACCCGAAGTTTTACGGTATTTATAATATGCGGTGCCGTATTGGTGCTGTTTATTGCTGTCGTGCTGTATCCGAGATATAAAATATTGATTGAAAAAGAGTTTTATATCAGCAAACTGAAGCATCAGATTGCTGATCAGAAAGAGTTAATTCCTCTGGTAGCCGTAAAAATGCAGGAGGCGGAACAAGCCAGACTGCGCGAAGGACTGATACTGCCGAAC
>CAZMDM010000008.1:0-7072 GCA_964564775.1 uncultured Desulfonema sp.
CGATACGACTGCGAATTTCTTTTTCCATAACTCCCTCTCCGGTATTGCCTGTTTTTTATTTGGTTTAGCATAGAAGTGATCTGTTTCATGCGACCAATGCGGATTATTCCCAGATTTCTTTCTTATCTTTGCCCAGATACGCCCGTCTGACTTCCTGATTCTCCATCAGCGATTTGGCTTTTTCCTGAAAGATGATCCGTCCGGTTTCCATGACATATCCCCGATCCGCGATCTGAAGCGCGGCTTTGGCATTTTGTTCCACCAGCAGCACGGTAAGTCCCTGTTTGTCTTTCATTTCACGGATGATTCTGAAGATTTCTCTGACAATCAGCGGCGCAAGCCCCATCGAAGGCTCGTCCAGCAGCAGTAGTTTGGGACGGCAGATCAGCGCCATTGCGATTGCAAGCATCTGCTGTTCTCCGCCGGAAAGCGTTCCCGCATATTGCTTCTGACGTTCCCTCAGAATCGGAAATATATCCAGCATTGTTCCGATACTGTCCGATAATTCTTTTTTGCCGTGAAGTTTGTAGATCAGATAACCGCCCAATTCGAGATTATCCCGCACGGTCATGGGTCTGAAAATCTGACGCCCTTCGGGAACATGGGCAATACCGAGCCTTACCAACTTTTCAGCGCTGATATTGGAAATATCCCTGTCTTCAAAGAAAATCTGTCCTTCCCTGACCGGCTGCAAGCCGCTGATTGCCCGCAGAGCAGTTGTTTTTCCCGCACCGTTAGCACCGATCAGAGTAACGATTTCACCTTTATCGGCATGGAGAGATACATTTTTCAGAACATGTACCAGCCCGTAAGAACTGTTGACATTAACCAGACGTAACATAAATTCCGAATTTTATCCGAAGATGATAAATTTGAAAAAACATATCAGACTGACATTTAACCGAAAATTCAAGTTTTTACAATAGGAAAATGCTTATTTTGTTTCGAAATATCGGACTCTGTTCAGGTATGAAACTTGCAAAAAAAATGGTAATGTTGTAAAATTTGACCGTCAGTGTTGTTTCAGTATAAAAATTGTTTAATATCATCATAAATTTTTTAAAGGAGGCTATTATGAAACTTTTCAAATCTCTGACAGTCGCTTTCCTGATGTTTCTGCTACTACCGGCATTGGGAAATGCCGCAGCTATCGGATTCAGTTCATTTCGTCTTTGGAATTTTCAGATATCATCCGCAAGTGCTGGGGATGGCGCAGGAATGAATTTTGATCTTTTTTCAGGCAAAGTCTCTGTATCTGATTCGATAAACCCGGAAACTTCCTTGCAGCAGACCGTATCCAGCGCTAACAGATACACTGTTCAAAGTCTTCAAACCTCGACCGAATACACATTGGCTGAATCGTTTATCGAGCCGATAGAGGGTATTGACATGGGAAGCATTGCGGAAGTCAATATTCCGTTCACAACCGAAGCCTTATTCGAAGGTACAGCCAAGGGAGTATCGGTATTGACGGAAAACGCCTATGTCATGGATTTCCAAAATACGGACTTCCATGAAGAAACATTGACAATTTCTTTTGATTACCGGAGTATTCTCAAAGGCTTTTCCGGCGATGATTTCGGATTTTTCGACAGTTCTCTGAGTGTCAGCATTACGCTGCTGAATTGGGATACCAACGAACTCATCACCCTGTTCAGCCTGAATGATGTTATTTTCGGAAGAAATCAGGATATGACTCAGGATTCCGGGATACAGCATTTCGAGAAGGAACTGAGCATCCTGATGACAGATGCGGCTTTTTATCAGTTGGGAATTTCTGTCATGGCAAATGCTTACGCATCAACTCAGTCAACTCCCGAACCTTCTGCCATGCTGCTGCTGGGTACGGGGTTGATCTGTGCGGTCATCATCCGGCAGAAAAAATCATAGTATGACGGAGAGTGTAAAAGCTATTTTATTTCTTTCGCACTCTCCCGATAGTTTATTGCAATGCGGAGATGATTTTGTCCGCATTTTTTTTAATGATACTCATATCACCGGGTATGAGTTTCCAGTCGGTCATGGTGAGTTTCGGCGAGCCGCTGAGATGAGGGATCAGATGCAGATGGTAGTGCATCACAACCTGATTGACTCCCCGACCGTTCAGTTGCAGACATGCAATGCCGTCTGTATCAAGTGCCGGCTTCATGGCAGAAGCAATCTTTTTGGATGCAAGATGAATCGCACTCAGAGCTTCTTCGGAGATTTCAAAAATATTTTCGGCATGTTGTTTCGGAATAATCAGAGTATGTCCGTCCGAAATGGGATTGATGTCTGCAAAAGCCAGAACATGCTCATCTTCGTACACTTTGAAGCAGGGAATTTCGCGTTTGACAATTTTGCAAAAAATACAATCTGTCATGTCTCCTCCTGTATAGGGTGATGGGTTCAACGCCATGCGGATTATGACACAATTTTTTTCGGAGATCAAAACAAATATCCCCCGATTTACCTCCGATCAGCTAAGGCTGGTCTTATATGTGGCAATGATGATGCTGACGGTAATCATCAGAGAATTCGGAAAGTTCTGATCGGTACGCATCGGATCAGATTCGTTACTCCCGTTTATTCCCCTTGAGAATACCACTGGCAAGGGAAATACTTCGCTTTCCGAAAGTTTCCAGTTTTTCGGCAAGTGGAGTCAGCTCTGTCGAATTTCTCAGGTTCAACGCCCGGATCAGTATCGGCAAATTCACGCCGGACAACACTTCGACCCGCCCTTCTTCCAGAAATGAGTAGCTCAGATTCGACGGCGTTCCCCCGAACATATCTGTCAGAATCAGGACACCTTCTTTCTGCCGGACTTTTCTGATGCTGTCAGCAACCAATTCTCTGAGCTTATCTACATTGTCATTGATATTGATGGAAACCGCTAACGTGGATTCGGGTTTTGCACCGAGCACAAACTCAGCCGCGTCTATCAGCGCATCTCCCAATTTGCTGTGGGTTACGATTAGAATACCTATCATAATAATATGTCTTGCATTCTCATCCCTGCTCGATATCCCGGTGGCAGATTATTGCATGTCGCTTTTGTGCCTGAAAATGTCCGAATACGGCTTCGGCAATCGCTACAGAGCGGTGCATTCCGCCGGTACATCCGATAGCTATGGTGAGATACGCTTTGCCTTCCTTTTCGTAGAGTGGAATCAGATAGTCCATCAGATTCAGATATTTTTCCAAAAATACCAAACTTTCTGTACGGCTGAAGATATACTCTTGAATCTCTTTGGTTTTTCCTGTTTTTTCTTTGAGGTCCGGCACAAAGTAAGGATTGGGCAGAAAGCGGACATCCATAATCAGGTCCGCTTCCTGCGGAACACCGTATTTGAAACCGAACGATAAAATATGGATTCGCATGGGTGAGGATTGATCGCTGATTTCGGCAATTCCCCGAATCAATGCTTTGAGCTGATGCACATTGTAATGCGAGGTATCGATAATCCGATCTGAAATTTCACGCAGTGCTTTCAGTTTTTCCCGCTCTGCCCGGATCGAATCCGTAAGGCTTCTTCTTTCCACAGCCAGAGGGTGATGACGCCGGGTCTGGCTGTATCGCTGAAGCAGAATGCGGTCATCGGCTTCCAGAAACAGAATTTCAAAGCGATACTCTTTTTGCCGAAGGGATTCGAACACCGCAGGATACGCTGTCAGAAATTGTTTTTCCCGTAGATCCATGACAAATGCCAGTCCCCGTATTTCGGAAACACTGTCAATGGGAAGCTCCAAAAACTTGGGCAGCAGGGCTACCGGCATATTATCCACGCAATAATACCCCGCGTCTTCCAAAGCCGCAATTGCCGTGCTTTTGCCTGAACCCGAAAGTCCCGTAATAATGACAATTTTCAGATCGGATGAGCGCATATTCCTCTAAAATGTTTCCTCCTCATCTCTGAGAACAGCCAGAACTTCCTCCGAATTTTTTGCCATGAGCAATCGCTGACGAAACGGTTCGTTTCGCAAAATCTTGGCAACTCCGGCTAACAGTTTCAGATGAAGACTCGACGCATTTTCAGGTGTGAGCAATACGAAAAATATATGTACCGGCTTACCATCCAAAGATTCGAAATCTACACCGATGCGACTCAGTCCGAATGCCATTACCGGAGCTTCGAGTTCTTTCATTTTCCCGTGGGGGATACCGATACCGCCTCCGATACCGGTACTCCCCAGATATTCCCGCTCCGTCAGAACTCTGATAATTTCTTCGGAACCGATGCCGGAAACCCGTGACAGGGTTTTTCCGATCTCGGAGATCACGCCTTCTTTGTCCTGAGCCGTAAGCCCGCAGACAATCGCTTCTTTATGCAGAACGTCGGAAATCTTCATATGCAATCATCAGTCATTTGGCTGAATCAGCCCGTAATTTCCGTCTTTTCTGCGATAAATCACATTCACCTTATCGCTTTTGGAATTGGTGAACACCAAAAAATTGTCCCGGATCAGATCCATTTGCATCATGGCTTCTTCGATATCCATGGGTTTGTATTCGATGTTTTTGATCTTGAGCTGACGGGAACGGTCTTCACGCGGAAGATCGATATCCTCTTCGGCTGCCATATCTTTGACGCTTTCCTTGCCCGCGCTGCGGCGATCAAGAACTTTCTGCTTGCTTTTCTTGATCTGTTTCTCGAGTTTATCCAGAACACTGTCAATGGCAGAATACATATCGCTGGTTTCTTCTTTGCCATTGATACTGATTTTTCCGCCGATGATTTTGACTTCGGCGGTATGGCGATGCTTTTCCACCGACAAGACCACATTCGCTTCCGCAGCACTATCCAGAAACTTATCGAAACGATTGAGTTTCTCACTGATGTATGATTTCAGATGATCCGAAGGATCAAGATTTTTGAATGTTACGGATGTGTGCATGACTAACCTCCTCTATAACTGCTTTCGTTTGGCAGATGGTAATATTTTCAACGCTTCTCTGTATTTGGCTACGGTTCTTCGGGCAATGTCAATGCCGGATTCATTGAGAATCTGAACGATCTTTTCATCGCTGTAAGGATTTTTCGGATCCTCGCTTTCGACAATCTGCCGGATCCGATCCTGTACACTGACCGATGCCATCGTATCCCCACCACCGGTACGTTTGATAGAGCTATTGAAAAAATATTTCAATTCAAAAATGCCCTGAGGCGTATAAACATATTTGTTGGTTGTTACCCGGCTGATGGTGGATTCGTGCATGTCCACATCTTCCGCCACATCTCTCAGCACCATAGGCTTGAGATACTGAACCCCTTTTTCGAAAAATTCTCTCTGATATTTCAGAATACTTTCCATGACTTTGTAAATGGTTCGCTGACGCTGATGAATGCTTTTGATCAGCCAAGCTGCGGATTTCATTCTTTCCTGCATATATTCTTTTGCCGAATCCGTCATTTTTCCGTTGATCGTATCCTGATAATAGTTGTTAAGTCTCAATCTGGGAAGTCCTTCGTCATTCAGAGTGATCACAAACTCGTCATCAATCTTGCTGACATAAATATCTGGCTGAATATATTGAGGTTCTTCATCACTGAACGATCTGCCGGGTCTGGGTTCGAGTCCCCGGATCACATTTACGGCATCGGCAATATCCTCGATATTTACTTTTAATGCTTTTGCAATCGCTTTATAATTTTTATTTTCCAGATTGCTGAGATGATTCTGAATAATTTCCGTAACCATCGGATCGTGAATGCCGAAATGCTTTACCTGTATCATCAGGCATTCGCTTAAATCTCTGGCACAGACTCCGATCGGATCAAAGGTCTGAAGCAGTGAAAGCAAGTCTTCCACAGCATCAACCGATGTGCCGACCTGTCTGGCAAGCTCTTCGACAGAAACATCCAAGTATCCGTCCCGATTGAGGTTTCCGGTAATCAGGCTCCCGATTTTCTCTTCTTCCTCACTCGGATTGCTCATCATCAACTGCCAGAGCAGATGATCGCTCAATGACTCTTTCTGAGCCACAAATGCTTCGAATTTCGGAGCATCATGTTCTTCGGACTCGAAACTGACCTTGCCCACCGAATTGTATTCGTCGAGATAATTATTCCAGTCAACATCGTTGCTGATTTTTTCCTCGATGGTAACTTCTTTCTCAGGCGGAGATTCTTCCCCAAGCAGAGAAGGCTCGCTTTCTATCGGTTCAGCAGGATGCTCATCTGCTGTTGCCTCCTGAGCTTCGTCAAGCGCAGGATTGGTTTCCAATTCTTCCCGAATCGTATCCAGCAGCTCCAGCCGTGACAATTGCAAAAGCTTGATTGCCATCTGAAGCTGCGGCGTCATAATCAACTGCTGCGCCAGTTTTAATTGTTGTTTCAGTTCAAGTGTCATAGTTCATTATCATCGGCAGGTGTCAAAAAAACGTTTCGTGTCTGCATTCTTATTCCACAACCGAAGAAAACTGTCAACAAATATCATAATCCAGTCTCATTTCACACGAATCACAATCAAATTCCAAACGAAACTTTCGCCCGTCTTCATCGGTCAGATACAGCGGCTCTTTGAAATTCTGAGCTTTGCCAAATTTCGAACAATATCCGAGCTGATATCTGAGGCAATATTTGCTTGTCATCACTGTTTTGCCTTCCATATTTATCCCGGATTCCGCAGCAGGCATGATTCGGATAACACCATGCCGCTCATAAAATGCTTTTGCTTTGGCATTCAGCACATTGCCCGAATAGGAAAGTTCCTGTGTCGGATACGGAAACGAATTTCCGACAATACTCTTTCTTGCAATCGGGCGATTCTGCTCGCGAATCTCTGTGAGTTTGTCCGAAACACTTCGGCGCATCGCATTGAGTTCGGACACCGGAATAAACCATGACTGTTTCAATCCGATGGCGATATCAGTGCAGTCAAACGGAGTCCCGCCGAATCTTCTCAATTGTTTTCGGATGGTTGTGATTGCCTGATCCGGCTGTCGGGCAGGATTTTTTCACAAATTATTTTCGCCGGAGGGACATTGGCGGCTTCATCTTTTGCGGGCCGTTAAAAACCAGGATCGCCTTCGAAAAGGTTTCGAACAATACCCGTATTGCGCTCGGTTTCGGCTTTTTTCCTTTTTCTTATA
>CAZMDM010000009.1:0-2234 GCA_964564775.1 uncultured Desulfonema sp.
AACATGCAGTATCCACAACCATGCTCGGACCCGTAAGCCCCAGTGTGTATGAGAGCCTGCCCGCGCCCATACACAAAGAACTGCCTGTGGCAAAATACGCATCAATCTGAGACGGATCGCGAAGCGCATACCGAAGTCCGGCATAATCAAACGTGGCAATTCCGAAAAACACGCCGGTCAGCGTATTGGCAAGGTTTTTAGGAGCATATCCCGCGTTCTCCAAAGCCTCATAAGCCACTTCCAGCATCAGCCTCTGCTGAGGATCAAGGGTTGCGGCTTCACGCGGAGAAATCCCGAAAATCACCGGATCGAAACTCTCGATATCTTCCAGAAAGCCGCCGTAGCGGGTATAAATTTTGCCGGGCTTGTCAGGATCGGGATCATAATAATCATCCATATTCCAACGATTTTTCGGCACTTCGGAAATCGCATCAGTTCCGGCTGCCAGCATCTGCCAAAATGAATCCGCATCACAGGCATTGCCCGGAAAGCGGCATCCCATGCCGATAATGGCTATCGGCTCGGTTCTTGCCCGCTCCAGCGTTTCAAGCCGTTCGTGCATTTTTTCCAGCGCCTGATATGCGCGTCTGAGTCTGTCCTGATTGATGTCATTCATCCTAGTTTCTCAACCCCGCTATTTTCGCGATGATTTTTCAGACAATTTCCGGCTGTGATACCAATGATAGTTATAATTATTAAATTTTCTTATCTTTTTTAATATTTTAATACTTCGGACACTTTTTAACTGTTAAGGCTCCGCTTTTTCAGATTCGCAGCCGGATGTTTTCCGATTTTTTTTAATATCAGCATGGAAGCGGAGCACATAAAAAAATTTACGGACGAATATCAATGGTGGGATACAGCCCTTCCAATTCGCCTTTGGGATAGGGTTGAATGATGTTGAAGGAAATATTCTGACCTTTCTGGGCATGTCCAATGTTTTTCTGACCGTCGAAATACGCGCCGTTATCTGTCAGAATATGCTCGATGCGATGTTTGAACGCCTCGACAAAGGACAAGCCATTGCCGTTGAAGCGCATATTGCCCCAGCTTAATTCACCTCGGATATCCGCAAGCTTTTCCAAAGAAATGCTGTGATTTTCAAGGTCTTTCTGATCCCGGATCCGTCCCCAGACCATGCAGCGCGGGGGAATCTGAAGCGGCTCTTTGATGTCAATGATGGTATGCGGCAGCACAATGCTTTCTTCGCCGATAGTCAGCAGTGCATCCGCTCGTCCCTGCAAAAACGCATTGAAGCCCACAAATACTTTCTGTCCCAGATTTGAGTAAATAATTGTTCCGCCATGAGCGGTAACATCATAGCCTTCCAGACGGGAATTGCTGATATAGCAGTTTTCCTGAGCATTCGCGCCCTTGCCCAGCCACGCGTCTTCCAGAAAAGCTCTCTGAGACACCAGAACATTCTCGCTGATGTGAGTTTGCCCTTTGATGACCGCATAGCGGTTCACCGAAGCACCGGCAGGAACCGTAATCGTCTGGTTCAGATGAACCACATCGAAAATTTCCTGAAAATCGGTTTTGCGATCTTCGGCAAAGTCTATGAATAAGCCGCCGGGAGCTTTGTCGGGTCTGAAGGAAATATATCGGGATGCCAGCACATCCGGGGGAAACTGGTATCGGAAATCAAATACACCTTCTTTGCGAATCCATATCTGCCCCGCCTCGATGCGCCGGTGCGACAGTTCTCCGACCTGAATATAAGAATACGCGCCGATCATGCAGTCATACAGCGTGGTCAGATCAACCGTGCTGAACGGTCCCAGAAAACAGCCTTCCACCGGAGAACCATGAATATTGGCATACGGACCCGATACCGTATTTTTGATTAAAAACAGGTCAGTCTGCTCAGGATCATGGGAATAGCTGTGAACCAGTGTTTTGATCAGAAAACTGTCCCGGATGCGAATGATTTCATCTTCTTCGGCTTTGACATCGAATCCGCCCAGATGATAGACTTTGCCTTTCTGCTTCAACTCATCGCCCCGAATATCCGATTTGTAAAGAATCGAATTATATATCTCGCATTTGCCCAGAAAATAACTGCCGGACAGATTCGAGTTGCTGAAATGAAAATACAGCGGATGATGGGGCCATATTCCGTAAAACGCATAAAATCGGCTCAGTTGATTGATCGGAACAATGTTTTTGATATAGGGTCCCGCATCAAATGAAAATTCCTGAAGATTGATATTCACCCGGCGAATAATCCGGTC
>CAZMDM010000010.1:0-1873 GCA_964564775.1 uncultured Desulfonema sp.
AAACTCCGTTTGGCAACCTATCCCGAATCTGTGAGGATACCGTCATTGCTGAGAATAATGACCAGTTTATCCTCATAAAGGCCTGAGACAATGCTCCATGTAACCGGATTGACCCGCATGAAGAAATCTGCTGTCAGTACACACACATCCGGCGATACCACACAGCCCAGATGAACAAACACCCGGCTTTTGTAAATTCTCATATTCTGAAGCGCAATTTTGAAATATTTCAGAAAATCCAAACGGATATCCGCATGTTCGATTTTTCGGGCAAGACTGAGATTGGCATACCTGAATAAAAACTGAAACGCGTTCATATCTTCGATCCGCGTATGCCTCGCAAAATTATGCGTATCGGTTTTGATGGCATAAAACAAGGCTGTGGCAAGTTTTACAGAGGGTTTGAGTTTGGCGGCTCTCAGATATTCGGTCATAATGCTCGCTGTTGCGCCGTAATCCGGGCGGATATCGCAGAACGGAGCCATAACGCCGGTATCCGGGTGATGGTCGATAATCACATCCGGTATGAATTTCTCAAATATTTCATGATGATCGGGCTGGGAATCCACCAGAACCACACGGTTGAAGCGCTTGTCCGGGGGCAATTCGTCTGCATGAAGGAGTCTGACACTCAGCAGACGGATCATCGCAAGATTGTCCGGGCGTTTGATCACATTGACGCTGGCAATATTCACACACGCAACTCGCCGCCATAGCAGACGCCGGACTGCCATAGCACTGGCAATCGCGTCCGGGTCTGCATTAATCAGAATCAGCACATGATCGCCCTGTCCGAATCGGCTGTAAAATCTCCGCAGTTTCTCGCTTGCCGTCATTGATATTCCTATGAGTTTTTCGATTCTTGTCGAGCAAAGCAGTTTAGCATACCATGAAACGGCAGGTTTATAAAGCCTGTCAATCCGGATATGCGGAATGCAGTTTCTCCAGGATTCGGTCAATCGTTTCTGAAAGCTTTTGGGTCTATATCGAATTTTCTGACCCGGTGCCACAGACTTCGCTGATTGATCCCCAGAAGATCGGCGGCTTTCACCTGAATACCGCTGGTCTGACGCAGAGCCTCGATAATCATGGATTTTTCGATTTCTCCCAACTGCTCGTCTATGGTGAGTCTTTTGGGCGCGTCAGGATCATTGCCGTTATCCGAGCCTATCATCGGAGTTACTGCCCGAATCAGCTTATTGCCCAGAACGCTGTCCGGCAGATGGCGCGGCTCGATCACCCCGTTTTCTGTCATTACAGACGCGCGTTCGATCACATTCTGAAGTTCCCGGATATTGCCGGGCCACTCGCTGTTTGACAACAGTTGTATTGCCAAAGGCGAAATAGTAACGGGCTTGGGCGCGAGTTTGCAAAAATATTCTGCCAGTAACGGAATATCTTCGGAGCGTTCCCTGAGCGGCGGAAGTATCAGATAAAATACGTTCAGGCGGAAATACAGGTCTTCTCTGAATTTTTTTTCTTCGACCATTTTTTTCAGGTCTTTGTTGGTGGCTGCGATAAATCGCACATCAATTTTAACAGTTTTGGTTCCCCCGACGCGCTCGAATTCTCTTTCCTGAAGCACCCGCAGAATTTTTGCCTGAGTATCCAAAGGCATATCCCCGATCTCATCCAGAAACAGAGTTCCACCATTTGCCATCTCGACTTTTCCGATTTTCTTGGCATTCGCGCCGGTGAACGCGCCTTTTTCATAGCCGAACAGTTCTGACTCCCAAATGGTATTGGGAATTGCGGTTCAGTTGAATTTGATAAACGGCTTATACCTCCGGTTGCTGTGCTTGACAATATGGATCGCCACAAGATCTGTGCCGGTGCCGCTTTCTCCCCTAAGCAGCCCGGTGGAATGTGTCGG
>CAZMDM010000011.1:0-3706 GCA_964564775.1 uncultured Desulfonema sp.
GATAAGAGCCGATTGCCCGACGGTCTTTATGAAAACTTTCGCGGATCACACCGAAAGTTTTCAGCAGAGATTCAGCAGAATCGGACATTCCCATATAGCAGGAGGTCAGAGGACGCGGATTGAGTAGTTCGCGTTCGAGCAGCAGAATTTTCTCATATTCCGGCATCCGACTATAATCAGAACACACTTCCGCAATCGAAAACAACTCGTGAATCACTGCTTCATGAATGCTGCTTGTCCGGTAAATATCGAGCGACAAGAGATGAAACCCGAAAGCCCGGACTGACGAAATCATCTCGGACAGAAGCCCGGAAGATGCCACATCTTCCAAACCGCTGTTCTCCGCGCACCGCTCCAGCAGCAAAAGATCCGATAAAAACGCATCCGCACTGTAAAACATATTTCCGGGATTTGCGATCATTCGGGCAATACGTTGTTCCATATAGCTGATTTTGAGGCGATACGGCTCATATCTGCGCCGGATATGGACGTTATTGCCCAAAGACATGCATAGGGCTTCTTTTTCAAGAGATGCGGTCAGTTCTTTGGGAATTTTCAGACGCCTCGATGAAATGCTGAATTCTTCCCACAGCCTGTTCAATCCTTCCTGATAACGCTTCAATGCGGCAGTTCGATAAAAGATCAGTGCTTTTTCAATCATATCATGCGACTGATCTCCACCGATCCGGGTGCGATATCTGAGAAATACCGGCACCTGACAGCGCTCGCTGAAATACCTCTCAAACGCGTGCTGAATATCCGCGTATATTCCGGGAACGGCTTCCCATATCGAGGTAGTACAGAAATGAATGCTGTTTCGGATATCATCTTCTATACCCGGTTGTTCCGCGCGGCGCTCGTCTGTTACCATCATCAATGCGATCTGCCGATAAATTTGTGCCACAATATCATGCTGTTCGGCTTCAGACAATTCATTTTGAAATCTCAGTTGGGACAGCAGAAAAGAGATGCGTTTCTGCTTATACAAAACACTCCCGCGTCGGGCTTCGGTAGGGTGAGCCGTCAGAGTCGGTTGAATATCCAGATGTCCGAACAAGGTCAGCATCTGCTCGGATGTCGTACCCTGCTGTTTCAGATGGAAAAATGCCTGATTCAGCGAATGGCTGACCGGAGATTCGGGACTTGCGCCGAGTGCTTCTTCGCGATATTTTCGGATAAGTTCCTGTCGCTCGGCTTCATTCATCAGATGAAAAAAAGCCGTATAAGTCCGAATCAGCCAGATCATCTCTTCAATGCTCAATTCTTCAAGGCAAGACTGGATTTATTTGAGCTTGGACTCCTCATCACCCGCAGCGCTGAACTTTCTGACTAGTTTTTCCGCAAGAGCGAAAGTCTCTTCTCCGGCTTGTCTGCGAAGCGTCTGCCCCAGTAGTCCTGCCAGAAGACGCCTCTGCCGGTCGAGCGGGCCGGCAAATCCGGTATTTCCGATTTCCAATCCCTTCCAGTTGAACATACCCTTTTCCCGATACGGATAAAATTTTCTCAGCAAATTGATCCATAACCTCACTGCCAAAGCGTGAATATCCGCATTGGACATCAGGCTCTTATAATGATCCGGGCGATCCGACTGCGGAAACAGCAGGTATGCCCAACGTTTCGGCAATTCTTCCGAAAAAAGCTCTTTCAGCAATCTGAAAATACATCTGTCAGTATCAAATTCCGGATCGATTTCCGCCAATACCCCCTCCAGAGTGAACATCGCTTTTCTGAAAAACAGAAGATTGCTCGAAAATCGGATACCTCTGACCGCGGTCTGATCGATGAAATAAAACGCTTTGTCGATAAGCCTGCGGCTGGCATATTCGCTGCTGTGTAGGATAGCCGAAACGATGCGCGAGGCTTTTTGAAAAAACGCTTTATCTTTGATATCTTCGGACAGGTTCGCAATAGCTTCGCAGATGGTTTCCGTATCATATACCAGAATCCCCACCATGAGTCTGAGCATGTTGGCACGCTGAACTTTGGATAATACCCCTGCCAGACTCCAATCCAGCAACGTAGTTTTTACCTTTCCTCGCTCAGGTTCAAGAGCGTAAATATTGCCGGCATGAGGGTCTCCGTGAAACAGACTTTTTTCTTCCCTCGAAAACAAAGGATTCCACAAAATTGCTTTGAACAGTCCAAGCGCACATGAGGTTTTCCCTCTGCTGCTCATCGGTGCATCAGTAACCTTCATGCCCTGTGCAAACTCCATTGCGGTAACATTCCGGGTTGAAAACGGGAGTATCCGGGGAACACAAAGCTCGCTGTTACGGGCATATATCTCATAAGCCTCTTTCAGATGCGCCTGCTCTTCGCACAGATCAATTTCGACCGACAGCGCATCCCGGATATCTTTGAAAATTTCTCCGAATCTGAAATCCCTGACCGGATAGCGGTCTTTCCTCTCGTTGAAAAAAACAGCCAGTTGCTCCAAAAGTCCGAGTTCTTCCCTCAGAGCTTCCCGGATACCGGGTTTCAATACTTTGAACACGCCTTTGGCATCGCCGGTACGGGGATCTTTCCATCGGAATGCCACAACAGTTCCCACACTGGCTTCGGATAAGATTTCGGGTTCGATGTCAATCGAAAATTCGGCAATTTTGCTTCCGAGTTCGGACAGGATGATCTGCCGAATCTGAGCCATATCGCTTCTGCCTGCTCCGTTCTCGAGCCGGATCAGCCACTTTCTGAAATTCGGCTCGATATGTCGATTTCTGGCAATCATCTGCCCGAGCTTATGAATGGTAGGCATTCTTCTCGCAAAACAGATCAAGCGCTCTTCTTTGGAAGAAGAAACAGGCATCGCAAGTTGTTCGGTAATCATCGCACTCAGGCGATCTGGAGCGAGATGGGTCAGCATAAAAAAAATGCCGTCCTGCACAATCTCCCGATACTCCCCATATACATCGGGGATTACATCAGAAGGGCAGATGGCATTCAGCATTTGTGAAACAGCCTGTTCTCTGAATCGGGTATCCGATAAAAAATTCATCATACGGACATTACCACAGCCGAGACCTCCGAGCAGATTCCCGAAGGTCTTTTCATATCAGACGGTCATACGGTTGATCAGTTTGGACAGACGGGAAATTTTGCGGGAAGCGGCTCTTTTTTTAATCACGCCTTTCTTGGCTGCCTTGTCAATTTCGGACTGAGCAACAATAAGCATTTCCCTGCTCTTATCTGCCATTTTTTCGCTGACAGCAAGGCGCACTTCTTTGACCGTAGTTTTCACTCTTGTTTTTACAGCTTTGTTACGATCCCTGCGCTGAATGCTTTGTCGGGAACGTTTCAATGCGGATTTGTGATTTGCCAACTGCAAACTCCTTTCATCTTTTTGAATCATCGGCGTATATATTTTGTAGCAGTGTATAAAATTATGAGCTATCTGTCAAGAATTAAAGATATAGAGGGTATTATTCAGGTGAGTTAGACTGATCTCGAAAATACGATGACCGCTTCAGACGAAAACGAAAAACGCCTGATACTTCTCGATCAGGTACGGTATACCATCCATGTATTTTTTGGCACAATTGTTGCCCTATTTACTTTCCAGAAATATCCTCTTATAATCATAATTTTTATGGCAATTTCATATCTGATTGATTTTTCGATAAAGGCGTAAAAACAATGTTTGTAATTTAAGATCTCACAGTCTAGGTTGGCGGCAAAGAAATTTACAAAGGTCTCAAACACGAGATTT
>CAZMDM010000012.1:0-15508 GCA_964564775.1 uncultured Desulfonema sp.
TTTATCGAAATCATTATCCGAATCCTTATTGTGTGTCAAGACTTATCCGAACTATGAAATTTATTGCGACACTAAATCATACTGTTATCTACATTATTATAAAAAGCGCTTACGATTGTCCCTGTTTTCGATTATAGTGTCTGACTCGTATGAAAAAAAATTATCCCAAATTGCGGAATTATAATGGATATTATCATTGTCAACTACAACAGCACCGATCATCTACTCAACTGCCTCAGATCGGTCGAGAAACATATCGGCTCTCTTCCTGCGAAAATATTCGTGCAGGACAATGCGTCAACTGACAGGGTCTGCCGCATTCCCGGCGAATTTCCGCAAGTGATCCTGACCATCAACTCCGAAAATCTCGGATTCGGAAAAGCAGTCAATCAGGCGTTATATCAGGGAAACAGCGAATTCATCATTCTACTAAACCCGGATACTCTGGTTTCCGAAGGATTTTTTGAAACCTGCCTTGAATTTATGCAGAAAAACCCGGATGTGGGTATTATGGGTCCTCAGATTCTGGATCATGACGGAAGGCTACAGAATTCCGCGAGAGCGTTTCCCACTCCGCTGACCGCGTTTTTCGGGCGATCTTCGTTTTTATCCAGAAAATTTCCCAAAAATCCGATCACGTCCCGAAATCTTCTCAGCCTGAAATCCGATGGCAAAACGCCGATGTCGGTGGATTGGGTATCCGGCGCGTGCATGGTGATTCGGAGAAAAGCATTTGAAGACGTGGGCGGATTCGATGAGCGATTCTTCATGTACTGGGAAGACGCTGACTGGTGCAGGCGTATGACAAATGCGGGATGGAAAGTCATGTATTATCCCAAAGCCTCTGTGTATCACTATGTCGGAGGCAGCAGCGAAAAAAGCGTATTCCGCTCCGTGATCGAATTTCACAAAAGCGTGTATCGCCTGTTTGAAAAATATCTGGATTCATCCTTATCGTTTTTCAAACCGATGGTTTTCGGAGGACTTGCAGTTCGGATTTTATTGGTTCTGCTGTCTCATCTGATTGAAAAAGGCATCAAAACAACAGTGCAAAGTGCAAAGTGTAAAGTGCAACCGATGATTCCTCTGACTGCTAAGGCTGATAAAATCAGAATTTTACGATTCATATCGCGGCTGAATATCGGAGGTCCCGCGATTCATGTCTGTCTGCTGACCAACGGCTTGAATCCCGATAAATTCGAATCCAAACTGGTAACCGGCAAAATCTCTCCGCAGGAAGGCGATATGGGCTATTTGTTTGATACGTTTGATAACAAACCCATACTGATTCCCGATCTTCAAAGAGAAATCAGCTTGTTCACGGATATCAGAGCATTTTTTCATATTTTCAAATTGTTATTCAGAGAGCAGCCCGATATTGTGGATACGCATACCGCAAAAGCCGGAACCAGCGCAAGAATGGCTGTGATTATCCATAATCTGCTGTTTCATCGGCATATCCGCCTGATTCATACCTTTCACGGTCATGTATTCGAGGGATATTTCAGCCGGATCAGTTCGTTGCTGTTCGTGTATATCGAGCGATTTCTGGCGCGCTCGACTGATGTAATCATTGTCATCAGCAACAGCCAGCAGAAAGAGCTTTCGGAAAAATATCAGATTGCTCCGGTGTCAAAAATCAGAACAGTACAGCTCGGTTTTGATCTTCAGCCGTTCTTATCCTGTAAGTCATCTCTGAAAGGAAAATTCAGACAATCGCTCGGAATTGACAGCAATACGCTTCTGATCGGCATTATCGGCAGACTGGTTCCGATCAAAAATCACCGGATGTTTTTTATGGCAGCCAAGAAGCTTCTTAAAAAATTCACAAAACCGGTAAAATTCATCGTGGTCGGAGACGGAGAACTGAGAGAAGACTCCGAATCTTTTTGCAGGAATTTGGGACTCGAAAATCATGTCGTATTCTGCGGCTGGATCAAAGATGTGCCATACATCTATGCGGATTTGGATATTCTGGCACTGACCTCTCTGAACGAAGGCACTCCCGTATCCATTATCGAATCTATGGCAGCCTCTGTGCCGGTCATTGCCACCGATGTCGGCGGTGTCGGAGACCTGATAGGCAATCATTCCTCAGTTCTCATTTCTCATTTCTCATTTCACCTCTGTGATCGCGGCATTTTATGCCAGCGAAACGATGCAGAAGGATTTGCCGAAGGATTGTACTATCTGGCAACGGAAGATGCGGATCATCAGGCAGCGCGTGTCTGTCGGGCGCGGGAGTTTGCTGAAGAGCATTTTCATTACAAACGGCTTTTTCGGGACATGGAATCGCTGTATCTCGATGTGATGGCAGATGACAAAAAAGCTTGCCCAAAACAGCCTGATTAATTTTTTTGGCTATACCGCGCCGTTGGCAATTGCAGCCGTTTGCATTCCTTTGCTGATTCGCAGCATCGGTGCGGAACGATTCGGAATCCTGAGTCTGGCATGGGTACTGATCGGCTACTTAAGCCTGTTCGATCTGGGACTGAGCCGGGCATTGACCAAACTCGTGGCTGAAAAACTCGGACAAGGCAGGCATGAGGATATTCCCGAGCTGATATGGACGGCGGTATGGATGATGCTGGCATTGGGCATCATCGTGGCAATCGCATCAGGCTTGTGTCTGCCGTTTGTTGTTCGGAAGTTTCTGAATATCCCGGATAATCTGGAGCAGGAGACATTGAAGGCATTTTATCTGCTGATTCTGACCCTGCCGATGGTGATACCGAGTATCGGGCTTCGGGGCGTGCTGGATGCCTTCGAGCGCTTCGATCTGAGCAATGCAGTTCGGATACCGCTCGGAATTTACACATTTCTGTCTCCGCTTGCCGTGATCCCGTTTTCACAAAGCCTGTTTCCGATTGTCGGCGTATTGGTGATCGGGCGGTTGGCAAGCTGTGTCGCGCACCTGATATTCTGTTTTCGGATTGTTCCTGAAATGACCCGGAATATCGCATTGAACCGCAACATGATCGCGCCCTTGTTCCGATTCGGCAGTTGGATGACCGTAAGCAATATTGTTCAGCCACTCATGGTGTATTCGGATCGCTTTCTGATCGGCTCTCTGGTTTCGATGTCCGCGGTCGCGTATTATGCCACGCCCAATGAGGTGATTACCAAATTGTGGCTGTTTCCGATTGCGCTGACCGGCGTATTTTTTCCGGCTTTTTCAAGCACATTTGTTCAGAATCGCGAACACACTGTTCTCTTGTTCGACAAAGGGCTGAAATATATTTTTGCGGCAGTATATCCGGCGTGCCTGATTATCATTGTATTTGCAAAAGAAGGATTGCTGCTCTGGCTCGGAGAAACATTCGCGCAGAACAGCACATCGGTGCTGCAATGGATGAGTTTAGCCGTATTCGTCCACAGCCTCGGACATGTCCCGTATTCGCTGATTCAGGGCATCGGAAGACCCGATCTGACCGGAAAGCTGCATCTGATCGAACTGCCGTTCTATCTGCTGATCTTGCAGCAATTTGTTAGTCATTACGGCATTATCGGAGCGGCAATCGCGTGGCTGATCCGCATTTCAGCAGATACGCTGATCATGCAGATCATGGCATTGCGACTTTTAAATACAGGAATCGATATTCATCATCTGCTGATTTTCATTGCAGCATGTCTGACATTTCTGATCGGAGCAGCCCTTTCGGCAATTTATATGAAAATAACGTTTATCGTCATCGTGCTGTCCGCTTTTCTTTCGGCAGTATGGTTTTTATTTTTAAACCATGAAGAACGACATCGTATCAAGGCAAAACTCTATGGCTTCCGATGCCCGTAAAACCGCATGGAAAATATTGAATAAAGCTGCAAAAGAAGACAAAACGCTCGACAGTCTGACCGAGCAGGTCGTTTTCGAAGATCGCCGGGATCGCGCGTTGTTTCATACGATGCTCTATGGCGTACTGAGATGGCGGGCAAAATTGGATTGGGTAATCTCCCGATTTTCCAAAACACCGTTGAATAAAATCGAACCTCAGATATTGAATATTCTGAGAATCGGCGTGTTTCAGTTACTGTATCTGGAACGGATTCCTGCATCTGCGGCAGTGAATACCTCGGTGGAAATGGCAAAAACGATTGCTCCTGAATGGACAGTGAAATTTGTCAACGGCTTGCTGAGAAATATTTCGCGAAATCAGAATATCTCATTCCCCAATTCATTGGCTATCGAGCAGTCTTTTCCCGAATGGCTGATCCGGCGATGGACAAAGCGATTCGGGGATGAAGAGACCCGGAAATTGTGCGAGGCAATGAATCGGATTCCGAAGATCACCTTTCGCACCAATACGCTGAAAACCAACCGAGAGGAATTGATGACAGCGATTCGGAATGATGCGGAACATCTCGAAGAAACAAAGTATTCTCCGTTAGGAATTTCCTGCGATCATCTCCATACCTCTATTGCCGAAATGAACGCATTTCAGGACGGATGGTTTCAGGTTCAGGATGAAGCTGCTCAACTGGTCGGCTGGCTGCTGAATCCTCAGCCCGGGGAAAAAATTCTGGACGCGTGCGCGGGGCTGGGCGGCAAAACCGGACTGATCGCGCAGATGATGAATAATCAGGGGCTGCTGATTGCAGCAGACAAAGATGAGGCAAAACTTGCAACGCTGGATTCGGAGATGAAGCGGCTCGGAATTTCGATTGTCAGAACAAACGCTTATGATCTGGAAAAATCGGCATTAGACGAGCAGTTTGACCGGGTGCTGGTGGATGCGCCGTGTTCGGGACTGGGCGTGATTCGGCGAAATCCCGATATCAAATGGTCATCCTCCAAAAAGAATCTGAACCGTTATGCTGAAAAACAATTGCAGCTTTTGGAAAATGCGGCGAAAATGCTCAGAGACGGCGGAATATTGGTCTACGCGGTATGCAGCATGGAACCTGAAGAAAACGAGATGGTTATAAACAAATTCCTATCCCATCATTCGGAATTTCGTATTGAAAAGAATCTGCCCGATACGGTTGAGTCATGGATCAGGTCCGAAGGATATTTCCGAACATTTCCGCATCTTCACGATATGGACGGATTTTTTGCGGTGTGTCTGAGGAAGTAATATCGAATCTGAAAAATATTCTGTCATAAATCCATCCTGAATTCCATAAATAAATTTTAAATTCAGATATTTGTATAACAATCAGAGACCAATACCATGCTATTATTCAAAATCTTATTCAGAAACGCATTTCGCAACAAGCTCCGCACGGGACTGACCATTTTGGGAATTTCAGTGGCGATTCTGTCTTTCGGCATGATTCGCACCGTGATTTCTGCGTGGTATGCGGGTGTGGATGCGTCCTCTGCGTCGCGGCTGATTACCCGAAATTCGATTTCGCTGATTTTTACCCTGCCGATGTCATATTATGAAAAAATCCGTCATGTGGATCATGTAAAAACAGTGTCTTATGGCAACTGGTTCGGGGGAGTTTATATCGAAGAGAAAAATTTTTTTCCCAATTTTGCCGTAGAACCCAAATCCTATCTTGAGCTTTATCCTGAATTTACATTGACAGATTCGGAACGGAAAGCGTTTTATACGGATCGCAAAAGCTGTGTGGTCGGGGAAAAGCTTGCCAAACGCTTCAACTGGAAGATCGGAGACATGATTCCGCTCAAAGGCGTAATTTTTCCGGGGACTTGGGAATTTGTGCTGCGGGGAATTTACAAAGGCAAAGATAAAACCATTGATGAGTCTCAGTTTTTTTTTCATTGGGCGTATCTCAATGAAAGCGTGAAGCAGAAATTTCCCCGCCGTGCGGATCAGGTCGGCTTTTACATGATCGGCGTGGATGATCCGAATCATGCTTCGGAGGCGGCTGTGGCAGTGGATAAACTCTTTGTCAATTCTCTGGCGGAAACCCTGACGGAAAGCGAAAAAGCGTTTCAGATGAGCTTTGTTGCCATGAGTAGTGCGATTGTGATGACCATCGAGCTGGTTTCCATTGTCATTATCATCATCATCATGGCAGTTGTGGCAAATACGATGGCAATGACCAGCCGGGAAAGAACTGCGGATTATGCGGTTCTGAAAACACTGGGCTTCGGTTCGGGATATATCATCACACTGATCTTCGGCGAATCGCTGGTCATTACGCTGACCGGATGCGCGATCGGCATGGCGCTGACTTTTCCGGCAGCCGACGCGTTCGCGAAAGAATTGTCCAATTTTTTTCCGATCTTCAATGTGGAAAACAAAACCCTGATAATGGATGTGGTCGCGGCGTTGATTGTCGGGTGTGTAGCTGCAATCATTCCCGCTTGGCACGCGATTCGGATACGGATTGCCGAAGGATTGAGAAGGATCGGATAATGGCTGTACCTTTATCATACAGTTTCAGAAACTTGCGAACCCGAAAGCTGACCACTGTACTGACGGTCTCCGGCATGGCATTGGTGGTATTCGTATTTGCCGCGATTCTCATGCTGGCAAACGGATTGGAAAAAACTTTAATTACTACAGGCTCTTATGATAATGTGATCGTGATCCGCAAAGGTTCCGGCTCCGAAGTGGCAAGCGGTATCGGCAGACCGGAAGCTGCGATTATCGAAATGCTGCCTTATGTGGCGATAGGAGCGAATGGTCAGCGAACTGTTGCCAAAGAAGTTCTGGTGCTGATCACGCTGCCCAAACGCGGCACGAACAAGCCGTCCAATGTGGTGCTGCGCGGTATGGGAGATCAGTCTCTGGCATTGCGTCCGCAGGTAAAGATTGTCTCCGGTCGTCTTCCCAGAGCGGGAAGTTCCGAGATCATGGTGGGGCAGGCAATTATCAAAAATTTTATCGGCGCGGGTCTTCATGAAAAGCTGAAATTCGGAATGCGGGAATGGCAGATTGTCGGGATTTTTGATGCCCAAAGCACGGGATTCAGTTCCGAAATCTGGGGAGATGCGGATCAGTTCATGCAGGCATTCCGGCGTCCGGTCTATTCTTCGGTGCTGTTCCGATTGAAAAATTCATCGGAATTCGATGCTGCCAAATCGCTTATCGAATCTGATCCGAGACTGACGCTGGAAGCCAAACGGGAAACCCGCTACTATCTGGATCAATCCGAAATGATGGCAAAATTTTTAAGAATCTTAGGCATTTCTTTAACCATCGTGTTTTCGGTCGGCGCAATTATCGGCGCGATGATTACCATGTACACTGCGGTTGCGAATCGGGTATCGGAAATCGGAACATTGCGCGCATTGGGCTTTCAGAGATCGGGCATTCTGCTGGCATTTTTGGCAGAATCGTTGTTTCTGGGCTTTTTCGGCGGTGTGATCGGATTGATTTTCGCATCATTCATGCAGTTTGTCAGCATTTCCACAGTCAATTTCAACACTTTTGCGGAGTTGGCTTTCGGCTTTGACATGAGTGCGGATATCGTTGTTTCCTCCATGATATTTGCCCTGATGATGGGCTTTTTCGGGGGATTTCTGCCCGCACTGAGAGCTTCGAAGATGAATATCGTGGATGCGCTGAGAGCGATGTGATCGGATCATTTCAAAGATGTCATCTCGCAGGTCAGCGCAGCTCTTCGTTTTCCGATCACCTCTTCCAGATCATTCGCGACCCGCTTCAATTCTTCGATACGCGTATTCATATCGCCCGAAGCCTGAAACAGAGTTTCCGAGGCAAGACGATTTTCAGCGGTAATTTTATCGCTCAAATTCATAGCAGAACGGATATGGGCAATGCTTTGTTCCTGTTCTGCGGATGCTGTGGATACTTCTGAAATCAGATTGCTGATTTTTTCAATAACTCCAATATTTTCAGTATATGCCTCTCGGACATGGCGGACAATGGTATCGCCGTTTCCAACTGCCTGAAGGTTGTTTTCAATCAGATCCGATGTCTGTTTGGCAGCATCTCCCGATATGGCAGCAAGTCGCCGGACTTCCGATGCCACTACCGAAAAGCCTGCTCCGGCTTCTCCCGCGCGGGCAGCCTCGACTGCCGCGTTCAGTGCCAGCAGATTGGTTTGAAATGCAATATCTTCAATGGTTTTGATAATATGATGAATCTGTTCGGTGGATGAACTGATCCGATTGATCGCGGAGGTCATATCATTCATCTGTCTGCTCACTTTATCGGAAATTTGCACCAGCTCTCCCATCATGCTTCGGGCAGACTCAGCTTTATCAGCATTCTGGCGGCTGGCGGAATCGGTCTGCTCAAGAGCCGATACCGTTGCTTTCAACGAATCTGCCTGCTGGACAGTTCCCTGATTCAGACTCTGACTGATTGACAGAATGTCGCCCGAAACCACCGCAATCTGTCCGGCATCGCTGCTTAAGCATTGAACCGCTTTTCTGACAGGACGGATAACAGATCGGTTAATCAGCAGATATACGCCGACAATAATCAGTATCCCGATACCCGCCACAATGAAAATCAGTGTCCGAATCTGAGCATTGATATCCGTACTGATTTCTTTATCTTTGGCAATCAGAAACTGTTCCATATCGTCTATGTACGTTCCGGTACAGACCACCCAATTCCATTTGTCAAAAAGCTTCAGAGCGGTCATTTTGCTCACGGGCTGATTTTCGCCGATTTTGGGCCATTTGTAGGAAAGAAATCCCTGCCCGTGTTTTTGGGCAATATTGAATTGTTCCACCATCAGACGTCTTCCCGTAGAATCGGTATATACATCCGAATCGATATCCGTACCGACCAATTGGGGATTAGGATGCTGAATCATTTTTTTGCTGATGATTGAGAATATATAAAAATAGTCTTTGTTATCTTTGCCGTATCGCAGGGAATTGACGATTTCCTTTACTTTCTGTTTGATTTCATCCTCCGCGACCTCCATGTACACGCCGGTTCCGACAATCCATCCCCAGGGTTTGAACAGCCTGACATAAGAAATTTTGGGAACAGGTTTGTCATGTCCGGGTTTGGGCCACATGTAATGAACCAAACCTTCCCCGTTTTTTTTGCAGACTTTGACCATCTCGACAAAAAGAGCTTTATTTTCAGGGTCTTTATAATCGGAGAGGTCTTTGCCGTCCAGTTCCGGGACAAAGGGGTGCATAATCATGGTCGGATGCTCATCATTGATCCAAAAGTAGTCGGTTCCGCGATATCTCATATTTTTGACCGCGTCTTTTGCCATTTTTTTCCGTTCATCTTCCGGAAGATGGGGCATGGACCGATAAATATGTTCGATAACGCTGTATGCCACATCTACCGCGCTGCTCAGTTCTTTTTTATACATATCGCTTAATTTCTGGGGATTATGAGCATCCTCGTAATTCTGAGTGATTACGGTATAGGCATTGCTCAGCAGATTTCCGAGCATGTTTTTCCGCTCTTCGAGTAGCAGCGTTTTCAATGTGGAAAGCTCATTTTGTCCGATATGTTTCAGATATGTCGCGGAAACAACGGTAATGATGATTCCCAGAATAACCACTCCCGACGCGATCAGACTGATGAATTTGAGTTTGATATTCATACAGCACCCCTATCTGCCAAGCAGATTACAGATATCGGATATGCTTATCATAATAGCGCTCCCTCGTCATCTGCGGAAAGGAAAGTTATATGTCTTTTCCGACTTTTGAGTCAAGCTGCCCGAAAGCGGCTCTTGATGAATGCTTCTGTCATAGCTGTCAGATAGCATAAATTTTGTAGCGATTCAATCCGATTACACGCTTACCAAGTATTCGGATTGGGTATATAGCAGCTTTTATTGAAATTTTTTCTAAAAACCGTATCGATTTTTCCTGATCGCTATCTGTAAAAACATCGCCGCATACAGGACAGCAATCAATGCACTTATATCGAATCTGAAAAATATCCAGACATCGTACAGGGGGTAAGCTCCCGCCTTTATTCTCCTGCTGGGGAACGGCAATGTGATCTAGGCTCGGATTCCAATCCGGATATGCGTTGTTCATTTTCAGGTTTCATATTTCTTTTGCCACCGGATTCCCACCAGGCTTTGGCAATCTGTCTGCATCGTTTGAGCTTGACAGCTTTTGCAGGGTTTGTTATGGCATCCGAAATAATGCCGAGGTGATAACATGAAACCTGAAAAGTTAAAAAATCTGAAAGGCTTTTTTATACAGAAGCTTTGATATTTACGAAAGAAACGACAAACTCTGCATAGATCACAGTCCTCAGATATTGGGCATTGATCAATAGAAGAACATAATTTGAAAGCAGATTAATCATGACGGAGTGATTAACATTATGATAACAGTTGATTATCAAACAGATATTGTTGCGTGGGCGGATCAGCAGGCATGGCTGCTTCGCAATAAGAAATTCGAATTGCTGGATATTGAGCATATTGCTGAGGAAATCGAAGACGTGGGTAAAAGTGAGCAGCGCGAATTGGCAAGCCGCATGGCAGTCCTTCTCTGTCATCTTCTCAAGTGGCAGTATCAGCCCGCACGTCAGGGAGCGAGTTGGAGAGCTACGATAAAAACACAGAGAGAGCGTGTCAGACGCCGCCTGAATCAGACGCCGAGCCTAAAAAAATGTCTGAATGATTCCAATTGGTTGGCTGATGCATGGGATGATGCCCGTGATGCGGCAGAAAAAGAAACTGGTGTTTCTTATGAAAAATTCCCAGAAAAATGCCCGTGGACAGTTGAAAACATCTTGTCGGATGAGTGGTTTCCGCAGTTTTTCGAAAATCACCCGCACTCCTGATGCAGAATTATCCAAAAAAATTGTTTAACATATTTAAAATAAGAGTAATTTCCGTTTTCGACAAAGTGCCGGACAGAAGCGTGCCTGTTTGGGATTCAAATCATCCATTTGAGACTGAATCTGAGGCAGACATCCTTCATCCGCCCCAGATGCTTGAATTTCATCATAAAAAAATCTATTTCACCAACTCCAGCGTCCCCATCACCCATTCCAGCGTTACTTTTGCCACCAGATAATCCCGCCGGGCTTTGGCAAGGTTTCCTCTGGCTTCTTTGAGCGCAAGCTGGGCATCCTGAACATCCAGATTGGTTTTGACGCCGTAAACAAAGCCTTTTTCCGCCATATCCGAAAGCTTTTCCGCCTGAGCGACTGTTCCGGCAATTGCCTGAAGAATTTCCGCGGATTCTTTCAGCTTGTTCAGAGCCTCCGCAACTTGAAGCCGGATATTGTCTCTGAGCTTTTCTTCCTGAAGCATCAGGGTTCTTAAATCGCTTCTGCTCTGCTCTGCCTTGCCGTCAGTGCGGAATCCGTCAAAAAACGGATAGCTGAAAACAATTGCGCCGGAATACACCTGCCCATCCGCACGACCTTGGCCATATCCGACATCCAAGTCCTGCCATCCGTAAGATGCCTGAAAATCAATACGCGGCTTGTTCTGAGCCTCCATGATCGTTACCACTTCTTTCTGCATTCCGATTTTATGATGAAGCTCGGAAAGTTCGGGGCGTTTTTCAACCGCGATGGCAACCGCATCATGCAGGTCAGGCAGCGGACTGACGCCCGACTCTAACGAGCCATATACATCGAATGCAGCGCCTTCAAGCCCTCCCAGCAGAATTCCCAGACGATCCCGGGATATTCTGACCAGATTCTCGCTCTGAATCACTTCGGGACGGGCATTTCGGACTGCAACATCGGCAGACAGCACATCGTATTCGGTAGCAGTGCCTGCAGAATATTTGCGTTCTGCCTCATCCAGATGACGGAGCTTTTGCGACAGATTCTGGCTGGCAATGCTCTGAAGCTCTTTTGCCAATAATACATCATAGAATGACGTGCTGACATCTCTTGCCACAGCCTGACGATGCAGCGAAAGCTGGTCATCTGCGGTTTTCATGCCGATTTCCGCGGCACGGATGGCTGCCCCGATTTTTCCCCAAGTGAACAATGCCTGATTCAGCATGAATTGCCCGCCATAAGCTGTCTGCGATAACGGAGCGGATTCCGAACCAGCCTTCTGCGTTTCATCTCGCCCGATCAGTGCTTTTGCTGTAAAACCGATTTCGGGAAGCGCGGCAGACCGCTCTTCGACATATTTTCCGTTCACCCAGTTGCGGTATTCCATAGCTGCTTTGATGTCTTTGTTCTGATCCGATGCGATTTTCAGGGCATCATCGAGTTTCAGAATACTCGGAGTGTCTGCGGCAAAGCCTGCGGATACATTCAACATCAGCGCCATTATCATCACTATCGGAATATAAGCATGAGAAGGCTTACTGCTCCTTTTCTTCAGCAAGTATTTCGGTAAATAACATGACACAATTGGGGTAAGCATATTCATTCTCCTTGTGAAGCAGGTTAAAAATTAACCTTCGAATTACATTTATAAGCTATTTTTATAATTGATAATCAAGTCTGTTTTACCTTGCTTACAAGCCTCTCAGTTACATCGTGTTACATAAAAACTATGCCCAGAAAGGAACGTATTTGGCGGTCTTTTTGGCTTCGCTTGTCTGGGAATACAATTTTATAAGACCCGCTTCAATCGTATCTTTGATAATTCTCGATACCATCGGATAATTCTTATCTTCTATTTTCAATCGCTTACGCAGAGAGGAGTTTGTCATCTGTTTTCCCGATACAAACAAAAAACAGGCGTGTTGATAAGCAGCTCGGATTCTGTCAGCTTTATCCATTTCCGAAAAATCTTTCGGACCGAACAATATGGAGACCGTATGGTTTGTCGTAACACGAAAATCAGGAGCAGGAAGTTGAAATAACTCGACATAATGAATAACCTTATCAATTCCGCTGCCTCTTTCTTCGCAGATATTGATTCGTCTCATAAACTTGGCTAAAGTTTCATTGCGCGATTGCGGAGGCTCGTCAATAAATCTCAGCGTATCTATCAGAGGAACACCGGGATTTGTAATTTCAATGCGATCTGAAAAAACCTCTACCATCGGTCCCGTGCCAGTCATTTTGAAATCCTGATGAATAATTGCATTGGCAACAAGTTCGCGAATAGCGATTTCAGGATATATACGAACTTCCTTACGAAGTGCCTGACCGATCTGCTCATTTTGCGGAAGATGATCATTGATAAATGCTATCGAATGATGAAAACAAGCGGCATAACCTTTTATATCAGCGTGTTCTCTGATCGTCTCAATGCGATTTTCACCTTTGTAAATAACAATTCGCAAGGATTTTCTATCTAACATATCAAAATAATTTAAATTTTTTGCGAATAAAATTGCACCTAAATTAGTAATATCGTAGGTATCCTCGCTCTTTCGAACAATAAATTTTTCCTGAGCCAATCTGGATAAAATTCCCTTTCGGTTATCAGGAAGCCTTTGTTTTGTGATATCGAAATACAATGGATAATCAAGTTGTTCAAGTACATCATCAGAGGAAACTGCTGACGCCGCGATTCCCTTTTCAAATGTCATTTTTGAGAAAACAGCCCAAAGTTCTCTTTCTTTTTCAGGATATTCTTTAAGCTTTTTCTTATAACTTCCGATACGGATATATTCGGTTCCACTGAATCGGACAGGAATATAGGATGCCGGTTGTATTTCAAATATAACGATATGTTTTCCCCCATATTCGAATTCCCGAATTAAGAAATTGATACGCGGTGTGAGCAATCTGATCAGCCAATTTTCAAGTTCCTCATTCCCGATTTTCTTTTGGCGTGGCTTGAAATCCGTCCCGACAATATGATTCGACGAATCCTGAATGCCCCATACCATAAAGGCTTTTTCCTGTTTATGCAAAGCAGCAGAATTCGATAATGCCGACAGATATTCGCCGATTTCTTCAGGATTATCGTTATTGTGCTTGAATTCGAGCCACTCTGTTTCTCTATGCAGTTTGACAAGGCTTAACAGTATTTGTTGATAGTCTGACATCCATATCCCCCTGTTTAAGAGACTCCGTATAATGCCTTAATTTCAAAATATTATACGGAGTTATTTTTTAATGATGCTGCACCTGCGTTCCCGCCCATTTCCGCTTCATCCACGCTCCGAAATCATCCAGAATCGAATACATGACCGGCACAACCAACAGCGTCAGCAATGTCGAGGTAATCAATCCGCCGACTACCGCTCGTGCCATGGGCGCACGCATTTCCGCGCCCGCTCCGAGTCCCAAGGATAAGGGCAGCATACCGAAAATCATGGCAAGCGTGGTCATCATAATCGGTCTTAATCGGGTGCGTCCTGCCGTGATGATTGCCTCCCGCCTGCTCATGCCGCCTGCTCTCAGAATTTTGGCATAATCTATTAACAGAATGGCGTTTTTCGTTACCAAACCCATGAGCATAATCAAGCCGATCAGGGACATGATGCTGATCGAATCGCGGGTCAGATACAGCATGGCTGCCATACCGACCACCGACAGCGGCAGAGAAAACATGATCGAAAACGGTTCGATAAACGATTCGAATTGGGCTGCCAGAATCAGATATACGAAAATGACCGCGAGCAGCAACGCTTCTGCCATATAGGTAAAGGTTTCCACCATGTCTTCGGCTTCGCCGGAAAAACTGACCCGATATCCCGGAGCCATGTTCAGTTTATCCGCAATAGCTCTGATCTTCTCCATCGCGCTTCCCATATCCAGTCCGTCAAGGTTTGCGGAAATTTCCACCTGACGCACCAGATCGCGGCGATTGATTTCCGAAGGCGTGGCGCTGATTTTGTAGCTGACCAGATCGCCCAACTGAATCAGAGAGGATTGGGATCCGCCGCGATGCACTGCAAGGCGCAGGCGTTCCACCTGAGATGCGTCCTGACGCAATTCTTCGGGCAGCCGCACCCGCACATCCACCGCATCTCCGTCCTCGTCTTCGTAAGTGGTGGATGCTTCACCGCCCACGAATACGCCGACAGTTCTGACAATCGCACCTGTAGTAACCCCTGCATCTGTTGCCCGCTCCCGGTTCACGATCAGCCGGTATTCGGGCGTATCATGCTCCATGCTGACTTCAAGGTCAATGATACCGGGAATTTTGTACAACTCTTTTTTCATCTGAGCCGCATATTTTTTCAGGGTGGCAATATCTTCGCCCTGAATATTGATCTGAATGTTCTTCTGACCGTGCATTCGTCCGGCTTCACTCACCGAAAAAATAATCCCCGGTACTTCTGTCAGGCGGTTTCGAATATCACTCTGAATCTCGAATTGGGATCGATTTCTGTCCTGTTTTTCTTTGAGCTTGACATAGACCAATCCATCGCGCACAGTTCCCGAATCTCCCGCGCCAATAGTCGAAAACGTATGCTGAATTTCAGGATATTTTTTCAGCACTCCCAGAATATCATTCACGCGTTTTTGGGTTTCATCGAATGAGGCATCTGGAGCGGTGGTGAACATAATCTGAAATTCCGCACGGTCATATTCCTGCATAAAGGTCGAAGGCAGAGACATAAATAGCTTCATTCCGCCGACAAACGCGACCACTGCGATAATCACAATGGCAATCCGGTGATCCAGAGACCATGCGATAATCCCGCGATACCGATCCGCGCTGCGATCAAACGCGTCATTAAAAATATCCAGAATCCGGGCAAGCAGATGACGTTTGCCTTTGCGCTCGATATCCGGATCATACC
>CAZMDM010000013.1:0-7137 GCA_964564775.1 uncultured Desulfonema sp.
GCAGAACACGCGGGGAATGAGGGATGCGATAGGTCGGGGCGGTTGACACGCCAGGGAAAAGGCGTGTGATGAGCCGACACGCGAATTGAGAAGGGCGATAACCGGACGAAACTATGACAAAGCAGAGGTTGCAAAAACCGGCGAAAGAGTCTTCAATGTGGAGAAAATGTGCAATTGTCGCGAGGGGGTTCGCAGTGAAGATGACCGGCTTCCGGATCGCTTTTTCGAGGACGCCTTCACCATCGGACCGAAGAAAGGCTCGGTGCTTGACCGGAACCAGTTTGACGCCATGCTCACCCAGTACTACAAAGATCGGGGATGGGCCCCGGACACCACAAAGCCGGGGGAGTCCAAGCTGAAAGAACTCGGGCTGGATTCTATATGATTTTTCCGAACATAAACCGCCATTGAAAACAAAGATTGAGAATATCGGATCGTATGATCTGATTTTCATAGGCTACCCTAGCTGGTGGGGTACGTTTCCCGTTCCGGTCAGAACCTTTTTATCGGAATACGATTTTTCGGGAAAAATCATTGTGTATGGCTGCGTAAACTCGGATGAAAGGATAAATATTTTAAACATTTGAATTACGTAAGCTTTGAGGGGAAATGGCAACCGGCACCGCCCAATGATGAGCGTGTCCGGTGCCTTCCAAGTGATGGCGGCGGCTGACAGCACAAGCAGATGAGTCTTTTCTGGACGCCTTCATGATTGATCTTGATCGCTATTTTTAATCATGCTAAGCTTATCTCTATTATTACCGCATCAACTCATAATTATCTCGGATAATCATTTTATTTCAGTAATATATAGCGATCATGATGCAGACAAGGAGCAGTATATGCCATTTGAACTGATTTCTTATGGGACGGGCGATGATTGGATCGGAAAACTGTGGTCGAAGTTCAAATCCGTCAGAGCAAAGTATCAGCAGGAACTCAATGAAATCAATAACATTATGTTTGTTGATCCTGAAGAGATTGCCAGATATTATGTTGAGCCGAACTGTCAGGAAATCAACCCAGCTGATCATCATGAAGAGCGTTTTCTCACCGCCACTGAACCCGTGATGAGAAAGATCGATCAGTTCTTCAAAGCCAAAGTGTTTCAGCCCGGAGATAAGCATTTGTTCATTCTCTCTGATGCGGGAATGGGGAAAAGTTCTCTGCTGATTATGATTAAACTGATGCACCTGACATCGTTTTGGATATCTGACAAAAAATGTGTGTTGAAAAAACTGGGCATCACCACGCTTGAAGAAATTGCTGACATCAGAGAACCGCAGGAAACCATCCTGCTTCTGGATTCTCTGGATGAAGACCCGACTGCTTATGGTCGGGTTCGGGAAAGGCTTGAAGAAATTTTTGAGGCAACTCGGCTTTTTTTCAGAGTGATTCTCACCTGCCGTACTCAGTTTTTCCCCCATGATCCCAAAGAAGACCCGTTCAGACAACCCGGTATGGCCATACTTTCGGGATTCCGATGTCCGGTAAAATATCTGTCATTTTTCGATGATGCTTTGGTAACAAAATATCTGTCAAAACGATTCCCCAGAAAATTCGGAATTTTCAAAGACAGCAAAAAAATACGGCAAGCCCGACAAGTCATCGAAAAAATGGGGTCTCTGCGATGCCGTCCCATGCTGCTGTCCTACATCGAAGACCTGATGGCATCCCCGCTTCTCGGAAAAGAAGACAGCGAATATCGGATTTATGATCTGCTGATCAGAAGCTGGCTGAATCGTGAAAAAAGCAAACACCCGGATATTTCAGAAGAAAACCTTTTGGATGCTGGCATCATCCTTGCAGTATTTCTGTATATCAGAGGCAAACGAGAAATCAGCAGACAGGATTTGGATAAGCTGATTGCCGTCATTAGCAAAGTGAAACCGATCATCGGAATCGATCTGAAAGGACGTTCACTGCTGAACCGAAATTCCGAAGGAGGCTATCGCTTTTCGCATTACAGCATTCAGGAATTTCTGGTTGCCAAACTGCTGCTGTCGGATAAACCGATATTTCATCCCAAACAGATGATTCCTCTGACGGATTTTATCTTCAGAATGATACTGATGTCGGCAAAAGCACCGAAGTTCATGAATCTGCTGGACTTCAAAGGACTCAAGCTCAGCAAAACAAATCTCAGAGGGGCAAAGCTTCCCGGCGCGGATATGAAAGGGCTTGATCTCAGCGGATCGGATATCAGAGACGCGGATCTGAGCGGGGCAGACCTCAGCAATGTGAATTTTACCGAAGCAAGGCTCGACGGAACCATGCTCGAACGCGCCAAGTTATACGGGGCTTATATCGAAAATATCTTCGGTGTCAGGTTCGTGTGCATCACACCGGGAGAATTTATGATGGGCAGTCCCAGAGAAGAGTTGGGAAGATTTGATAATGAAGTTTTACACAAGGTTACATTGACCAAGCTTTTTTGGATACAGACAACGCCGGTAACACAGAAGCAATGGAAAGCGGTGATGGGGAAAAATCCGTCACGATTTATAAAACACGGAGAAGAAGATCGTCCGGTGGAAAATGTTTCTTACAATGATGTTCAGGAATTTATAAAAAGATATAACCGAAAGGAAGGAACTGATAAGTACAGGCTGCCGACAGAGGCGGAATGGGAATATGCCTGTCGGGCTGGATCAGATACGGCATACTGCTTCGGCAATGATGAAAAAGAATTAAAAGAATACGGGTGGTGTGTCATAAACTCCGACAATCAGACACATCCGGTCGGCAAACTTCGGGCAAACGCATGGGGATTGTTGGACATGCACGGCAATGTCTGGGAATGGTGCGCGGACTGGTACGGAGATTATCCGACATCTGAGGTTAGCGATCCCGAAGGACCTGAGACAGGTTTGTACAAGGTTCTTCGGGGAGGATGCTGGAACATTGCCGCGAGACTTTGCCGCTCCGCATACCGCGCCAGAAACTCGCCCGACAACCGCTTTGGCAGTCACGGCTTCCGGCTGGTGAGAGATGTGTGAGAAATGCAATAGATTTCTTTCAACAGCTATTTCTGATAATGTTATATACTTCTGATTCGCTCGGATTACTCATTGCACAAATTACCCCAAATACGCCTCCAGCACCCGCTCATCCTTTTTCAGGTCATCAGGCGAGCCTTGTGCTGCAATGCGACCGCGCTCCATGACATAGGCATAATCCGCCACTTCCAGCGCGCTTTGGGCAAACTGCTCCACCAACAGCAATGTAATCCCGGAATCTTTCAGCCGTCGAATCGTATTGAACACTTCCTGCACAATCACTGGCGCAAGCCCCATGGATGGCTCGTCCAAAAGCATGACTTTGGGGTTTGCCATGAGCGCGCGACCGATAGCCAGCATCTGCTGTTCTCCGCCGGACAAGGTTCCCGCAAGCTGATTCCGCCTTTCTTTGAGAATCGGAAACAGATCGTATACTCTGTCAAGGGCTTGGGCAGCTTTGCTGTGAAATCCGAAAAAAAGCGGCAGACGGCTGTAAGCGCCGAGTAAGAGATTGTCCTCAGTTGATAAAGGACCGAAAACCTTGCGCCCTTCGGGGGCATGTGCCAAACCCATCCGCGCAATTTCGGACGCGTCATAGCCCTGCACCGGCTTTCCATCAAGCAGAACCCGCCCTTTTCCCGGTTTGAGCATTCCTGAAACTGCCCGCATGGTTGTGGTTTTTCCCGCTCCGTTTGCACCGATCAGTGCCACGACTTTGCCTTCTCCGACTTTCAGGGAAACACCTGTCAGAACCTCACTGGCTCCGTATCCCGCATATAAATCTTCAACAATTAACATCTTATTTATCCCGCTTTTCAGCCGATCCGTTTGCAGTTCCCAGATATGCTTCGATGACTTTGGGATCGCGTTTGATGTCTTCTGTTGCACCTTCGGCAATGACTTTGCCACCGTCCAATACCGTTACCACATCGCACAATTCGCTGACCACGTCCATGTGATGCTCGATCAGAATCATGGTGATACCGAGCTTGTGAATGCGCCGGATAATATCGGTCAGTTTGTTCACATCAGGAAGTGCCAGACCCGCAGCTGGTTCATCCAGAATCAGCAACTCAGGCTTTCGAGCCAATGCCCGTGCGATTTCAAGAAACCTCTGCGCGCCGTAAGTCAGGTCTTTTGCGCTGACTCTTGCCTGATCTTTCAGCCCGACCAGTTCCAGCAATGCAAGCGCGTCAGCCTGAGCACGTTTTTCCTCCGGTCTGGCAAATCCCAGCAGCACCAGCGGCAAAACCGTCCGATAAACTCCCGTCATTGCCGCCATCACATTGTCCAGCGCAGACAATTCGCTGAAAAGCTGAAGATTCTGAAATGTTCTCGCAATACCTGTCCGCGCCACATTGAACATGCCCATCGGCAACTCTTCTCCGCGCAGCAGCATTTTACCGGATGTCGGCGCATAAAGCCCTGAAATCACATTTACCGCAGTACTTTTACCGGATCCGTTGGGACCGATCAACCCGTGAATATGACCGGAACGGATGGTCATGGAAACTCCGTCAACTGCTTTGACACCGCCGAAATATCGCTTCAAATTCTGCAATTCCAGAAGCGGCTTTCCGTCCGCTGTTCTTGCCGGAATCACATCTTCCAGAGCGGAGGCGGGGGGAAGTTTTGGCGGATCAATGCGAAACACGCGAGTCAGAAATCTTGCTGCAAATCCCATAATGCCTTCGGGCAATCCGACCACCACGGAAAAGAGCATCAGGGCAAAAATTGCCTTGCGCCAGTCTTCGGTATTGTCAACCATCATTCCGCCGATCACCAGCAGGCTCATGGCAACAATTGGCGCTATTGCCTGAAACGGTGGGGTTGTTTTCTTCACCAATCCTCGAATCCCGGCAAATATGGCAGCCAATAAACCGAGAGAAGACAGCACTTTGAACAGCAGGCGATTGGACAGCAAGTTGGGCAAAAGCGCGATCAGCGCGGCTCCGAAAAATGCGCCCCACAGACTTTTACGACCACCCAGAACCACGCCGAGCAGCAGAATGACCATGAGTTCATACACAAAGCTATGTGGCTGCAAATATTGAAAATTGAAGGCATACAATCCGCCTGCCAAGCCCCCGAGAGCAGAACCGAAAGCAAAACCCGCGACTTTGTGCCGATAGGTTCCGATGCCCATCGCATCAGTTGCAATCGGGCTGTCTCGCAATGCCTCGAAAGCCCGTCCCCATTGCGAGGACAGCAGATTCCGCATGGAAATCCAGACCAGCACCAGAAGAATCAGGCATAGCCAGTAAAATCCGTTGGCATTCAGCGGATATCCGAAAAATGGGGGACGGATGACATGCAGCCCCTGAGCGCCTTCGGTCAGCCCTTCCCATTCATTCAGAACCGTTGTGGTCAAAGCGGAAAAACTTAGCGTTGCCAAGGCAAATTGCGGACCTTCCAAGCGCAATGCCGGAAAAGCCAGCAATCCGCCGAAAATCAGACCGATCAGTGTGCTGAGAGCAAGCGCGCCCATCATGCCTGCTCCCATCAGCTTGATGCTCAATCCTGCGGTGTATGCGCCGAGTCCCAGAAAGGCTGCCTGCGCCAGATTCACCTGTCCCAGATAACCGACCGTAACATCCAATCCGATCAGAAGGATTCCGTAAATCGCCAGCAGGGTCAGCAATCCGAGTGCGTAGGAGTTGCTCACCATTAGAGGTATGGACGTAAGAAGCGTAACTACAATCAGTTCCGCACTGCGAATGAGTAAGAATCGTTTTACCATAATCTTCCGACTTTACATTTAGATAGTTAGATAGTTAAGATATAGCATTTATTTCGATCACGCTGTAGCGGCATGCAAGCGCAAACCGAGAGCCTGTATAATCTTTATGAGTTACGCAGTTGGATTTCAACTTCTTGAATCCATTGCATAACTCCTAATTTCGGAGGATTCATAAAAGGTAACATAACATTTTCAACTCAGTTTTTCAACTGCATAACTCGTATCACTGCATTGCGATCTGCCTTTTCCGGGTTGCAAAAAAAGCGGCATTTAAAAATTACTGCGTAAGGTGAGTGTACAGGAGATTTGTTTTTATCTGATTCTTGCGTTGACAATCGCAGATCGGATAAGCAATATGTATCCGATACCGACGATACTGCACAAAATCGGAAACCAATTCCCGAACCGGGTGTAAATCGTTTTCTGATGAATCATCGGCAGATTCCGGGTTTCTACCGCATCTTTCAGCAGAGGGGTTGCCGCTTTTATCCGTCCTATCGGGTCAATAAAACCGCTGATGCCGGTATTTGCCGCACGGGCTACGGAGCGTCTGTTTTCCACAGCCCTGAAAATTGCCATATCGAAATGCTGATAGGGTCCGCTGCTGGTGCCGAACCATGCGTCATTGGTGATATTGACCAGAAGAGACGCGCCGTTATCTGCCATTGATGAGGACAGTTCGGGAAAAATAATTTCATAGCAGATCAGAACACCGAGTTTGAATTTACCATCTTCGAGAATAAAACCTTTTTTACCCGCGCTGAAATCTCCCACCTGAGCGACCATTTTTCCCAGAAACGGCATCCATTTTTTAAGCGGCACATACTCGCCATAAGGAACCAGATGAACCTTGTCATATCTGCCTTTGAATTTGCCATCCGGCGCAACAAGATACGCGCTGTTGTAATAGTCTTCGCCGCTTCCCGCCGGAACAAACGACGGGCTTCCGATCAGAAAATACGCATTTGTATTGCGGATACAATCCAGTATCTGCTCGGTCGGTTCCCGGTGATAGCCGAAATAAAACGGGGTTGCACTTTCGGGCAGCACCACCAGATCAGGGCGTTTTTCTTTGGTAGATAAAGATAAATTGATGTATTTCAGGGTTGTTGATGCCCGAAATTCTGGATCCCATTTTTCATTCTGGGGAATATTGCCCTGAATCACGCTGACATTGAGCGACGGTGCATCCGCGATTTTCCGAGTCCAATTGGCTATTTGCAGATTTCCGTATCCCCAGATGGCAGCAAGTATAATCAGCAGGCTGAAGATCGCAATTCGTGTAGCGCGGTTCGAGATTTCCGGTCTGAGCCGAAGGATCAGCATAAACGCGACCGCCTTTGCAAACGGAAGCACAAATTACAGTCCCCAGACCCCGAAAATCTCGTCAAACTGAAA
>CAZMDM010000014.1:0-29215 GCA_964564775.1 uncultured Desulfonema sp.
AGATATGGCTGAGTATCGGTATTCTTATTTTTGGCTATTTCCTATCGGTTGTGGTTATTTACAAGACCGGAACCCTGCTGAAAAAAGAACTCAGCTACATCGAGTCTGTTGTATTTCCGGCAGCCATCATCAGCCAAAACATGCTTTCCGATTTCCAAAAGCAGGTCAAGCTGTATGAAGATGCGATTGTCATCGGCGAAGCCAGTTTGCTGGATCAGGCTGGTGAAACGTCAACAGGTATTCGGAACAAGATTCAGAGTATTCTGTCTTTGCAGGGATTGCATGAAGATGACAGCCGCAGACTGAGAGAAGCGCTGAAACAGTCTGATGAATTTACAAAAAATGCTTTTCTGATTTATCAACCGCTCATGGGCAAAGAAATCGGTGATATCGGAGAAGCAGCGCATCATCAGCTTGGCGATCTGGCAAAGAAAAAAGAGAGTTTATCCCTGAATATGGACAGATTGGCAAACGGATTCTCGGATGAACTCAGATTGAAGATCAGATCATCCCTGATTTTTTTCGATGATCAGCAGTTTTTCAGCTTTATTCTTTTTGCCGTTGTCCTATTTATCTCCGTTTCTCTGATATGGTTTGTAATAGAAGGAACAATTATCAAACCCATCGGACTTGCCATATCCAATCTGATTCAATCTGCTGATATTGTATCAAAAACCAGCTTTGAAATGTCTTCTAACAGCCGCTCCTTATCAGACGGAGCCAGTGAACAGGCAGCCAATATCGAAGAAGTCTCTTCAGCTACCGAAGAATTTTCATACATGGTGAGCAAAAATACCGATAACGCCACGCAGGCAAAGAACATAACATCCCAGTCCGCTCGGATCGTATCGGAAGTGAATACTCAGATGGCTCAACTGAAAGACGCAATGAATGAAATCAGCGAATCCACTCAGAAAGCGGAAAAAGTGATCAAACTCATCAATGAAATTGCGTTTCAGACCAATCTTCTGGCACTGAACGCAGCTATCGAAGCTGCCAGAGCAGGAGAGGCAGGCGCAGGATTCGAAGTCGTTGCCGGAGAAGCCCGTAATCTGGCAGCCCTTGCATCGGTCGCAGCAAACGATACGAGCCGATTGATTGCCCGCATCACTTCCACCGTCGAAAACGGAAACAGATTATCTGACGCGACCATGCTGAAATTTCAGGAAAACGTATCCGTATCCGAAGCCATCAGCCGGATTGCCGAAGAAATTCTTGCCTCATCCAAAGAGCAGGGTACGGGAATCAATGAAATCAACCGTTCGATTTCGGAAATCAACCGGGTTGTACAGGCAAATTCAGCAAATGCACAGGCGTCTGCCGAAGCCGCGCAGGAATTGGAGCAGCAGGTGAGTATTATGTCGGATATCGTTCTTCAACTGAAAAATACATTCAGGGGAGAAAATATCTGAATATAAGGAGGATTGCGATGTCGAAAAAATTGTTTTTGGGAGTTGTGGTGTCTCTGCTGATTTTCGCAGAGCCGGTCAGCGCTGTCGAGCAAGCGGGAGTCGAAATACACGGCTTCATCTCTCAGGGATTTCTGTGGAGCGACAGGAATAATTATCTGTCGGCAAAAACCGAAGACGGAAGTTTCGAATTCAACGAGATCGGGATCAATTTCATCAAAGAACTGAATGACCGCCTGAGAGTCGGAGTCCAGTTTTTTTCCCGTGATCTGGGAAGAACCGGCAACAATCAGATCGAAGTGGACTGGGCTTACGGAGATTACCGATGGAAAGACTGGCTCGGATTCCGGGCAGGATTGGTGAAAATGCCTCACGGACTATATAACGAAAACAGGGATCAGGATATGCTGAGAACCTCTGTTCTGCTTCCGCAAAGCGTCTATCCTGAAATTGACAGGGATTATTATTCCCGAATCTGGGGTGCCGGTATTTACGGAAGTGTTTTTCTGAACCAGTTCGGGACAGTTTCGTATAGCGGGCAGATCGGAACATATAACCCGGATGCGGATACTACCGGACTTGCGATAATTATAGAGCAATACGGCAGATTGAAGCGGCTCGACAACAGGGTCGGGTACATCGGAAGTCTACAATGGGATACGCCTCTCAAAGGTCTGCGACTCGGTGCCACAGGTATTATCGGGAATGATCTGACTTTGCAGGTAACGACAAATACGGGAACAGATATCTCTATGGACGGAAAGGTGCGTGCAATTGTTTATTCATCGGAATATATTCGGGAAAAACTCACGATAGCAGCAGCATATCGTTTGCAGCATAACCAAATGACACATATTCTGAATACTGACTTTTATACAGAAGGGTATTATCTGTCCGCATCTTATCGCTGTAAAGATTGGCTGGAAATCGGAAGCTATTATTCGATCCTTTATCCGAATAAAGATGATAAAGAAGGCAGGCTCTATGAAGAAATAGGGGGGAATGATTTTCAGGGATGGCAAAAAGATTTTGCCGTTACCACCCGTTTTGACATCAATGAATACTGGCTGCTGAAACTCGAAGCTCATGCTATTGACGGCGCAGCCAGCAGCTTATTGAAAGCCGACAATACGGACGGATATGACCGGAGGTATTTTTTATTTGCTGCCAAAGTTACATTCAGTTTCTGATAAAACACACTTAACCCGAGAAAGGAGCATCTGTCTATGAATCGTATTAAATATCTGTTTCTTATTATTTTCGTAATTTTCATATCTGTCCCGGCAGTCTCTGCGGAGGACATACTCATTATCTGCAATAAAAATGTTCCTCAGGATGCACTGAGCAGAGATGAGCTTCAGCAGATTTTTCTGGGAAGAAAAACCCGATGGTCCGATGATCAGAAAATCAGCTTCGCGGTGATGAAAAGCGGGGATATTCATCAGGAATTTCTGAAGAAAATGCTTGATAAAACGCCTTCACAGTATGAGGCTTTCTGGAAAAAGCTGATTTTTTCGGGTCAGGGGAAAGCACCGATCTCTTTCAATGCACCGGAAGAGATATTGTCTTATGTGGCAGCTACTCCCGGAGCGATCAGCTATGTTCCGCCGAACCTGTCCCATGAAAATATAAAGATTGTCAGTATAAAATAAGAATCGGGAGGATTGCGATGTCGAAAAAATTGTTTTTGGGATTTGTGGTGTCTCTGCTGATTTTCGCAGAGCCGGTCAGCGCTGTCGAGCAAGCCGGTGTCGAAATACACGGCTTTATTTCTCAAGGATTTCTGTGGAGCGACAAAAACAACTGCCTTTCGGCAAAAACCGAAGACGGAAGCTTCGAATTCAACGAAATCGGGATCAATTTCATCAAAGAACTGAACGACCGTCTGAGAGTGGGCGTCCAGTTCTTTTCCCGTGATCTGGGAAGAACAGGCAACAATAAAATCGAAGTGGACTGGGCTTACGGAGATTATCGCTGGAAAGACTGGCTCGGTTTTCGGGTCGGACTCATGAAAATGCCGCACGGCTTGTATAATGAAAACCGGGATCAGGACATGCTGAGAACTTTTGTGTTTCTCCCGCAGAGTATTTATCCCGAAATCGAAAGAGATTATTATACACGGATATGGGGCGGCGAGATTTACGGAAATATTTTTCTGGATCGCTTCGGAACGCTTTCATATCGTGGGCTGATCGGAACATATACTCCGGATAAGAATACCAGCGGTCTGACGATTCTCGTAGAGGGTTCGGGCTTTACAAAAATAGAAAAATTCAATCATGGAATTGAATACAGCGGAGGCATTCAATGGGACACGCCGCTTAAAGGACTCCGATTCGGGGCTACGGGATGGATGATGAATGATGCGGGCGCTGATATGAAAACCCAAATCGCTTTCGGACCCAATCTTCCGACAGGAACGGATGCGCCGATGTATGTAAAACAATGGTCAACTGTATATTCGCTGGAATATACATGGGAGAATCTCAGAGTGGCAGCAGCATATCGTTTGCAAAATACGAAAAACCATTGGCCCGTTTTCGGTACGAATACCGATGTTGATCTGGAAGGGTATTATGCCAGTGCATCGTATCGCTTTACAGAGTGGCTGGAAATCGGAAGCTATTATTCGGTCTATTATCCGGATAATAGCGACAAAAATGGTAACCGCTATAAAATATGGGGGATTGATGATTTCTGGGCATGGCAGAAAGATTTCGCTTTTACGACCCGTTTTGACTTCAACGAATACTGGCTTTTGAAACTCGAAGCCCATGCCATTGACGGTGCTGCCGGTTTGATCACTTCCGATAATACGGAAGGGGTTGGACATTATTTCTTATTTGCTGCCAAAGTAACCTTCAGTTTCTGATGATTTTCTATATTCTGTCTTTTCCTTGCATATATGCCACAGCATTCCGAAATATCCGAATTCCCGGTGCCTGAGCCGGGCTTGTTGTTCTTTTCTGTCTTTTCAGGACTTCTTTATCTCGCGTCCAATTCGGATGATTGGTATGATGATTGAATGCTTCGGGATGCGGCATCAGTCCGAATATCCGACCGGTCGGATCGCAGACACCGGCAATATCATATAAAGAACCGTTCGGATTGAAGGGAAATCTGCCCTCTGCCGGCGCATTGTCGGGCAGCGCATATTGAAGCACGACCTGATGATGCTCTTTCAGATGATTCAGAACCGGCTCTTGTGCGTAAAACTTGCCTTCGCCGTGCCGGATCGGAAGTTCGATATGTTCAAGTCCTTTGGTGAACACACACGGCGAGTGCGGATTCACTTTCAGATTGATCCAATCATTTCGGAATTTTCCGCAATCATTATAAGTCAGTGCCACTGATCTTGCCCGGTAATTCCCACCGATTCCCGGCAGCAAGCCCAGATTAACCAATGCCTGAAAGCCGTTGCATATTCCGATGACTAATTTGCCTTTTTCTATAAATTCAAGAAGTTTATCTCCGATATTCGTTTTCATGCGGACTGCCTGAATTACTCCCGCGCCATGGTCGTCTCCCCAGCCGAATCCGCCGATAAATGCCATGATCTGAAACGCATCAAGGCTGACGCTTCCGTCAATCAGGGAATTGATATGCACTCTGCGGGCAGCAGCACCTGCAAGCTCGAATGCGTAAGCAGTTTCATTATCGCAGTTCAATCCGTAGCCGGTCAGCACCAGCGCATTGATATTGCTCATTTTATTCTCCGAATTGTTTAAGATGCACAAAGGTTCAGAGGCGCAAAGGCACAATGTTCTTTCTTTATGTCTTGTCCCTTTGTTCCTTTAATTATGACTGCCCTGTTTTTCCATTGTCAGAAACAGATGACAAGTTCCTTCCTCCATACTCACTGTAGCTGAAATCGGGGTATCCGAAGAAACTGTTTTCAGATAGGTCTGAAAATCGCCGGTAATAACCCGAGGCGGCTCTATGTGAAAGGCATCCTGTTTTCCGATATCGGGCAGAAAATTGCCGCATATCACATTGATAAGCTCTTTGAGCGCATCCTGCTGCTGTTCCTCTGTGGTTTTTTCGTCATCATCCAGACCCAGCATGTTTCCGGTGAGTCTGGGCAGCATTTGAGCCGAAACCGCAACGATCAGGATTCCTTTGAACGCACCGGAAAACGAAATACTTGCTGCTGCCAGAGGCTCATCGCTGCCCGCTGCTTCTTCTGCTTCGGGAAACGACATCATAAACGCAAGTTTTTCCATGACCTCTTCAGCTACCCGGCTTAAGGATTGTTTAATCTGCTCGCTCATCGCTTTCTTCCTTTTTCAGGATAGTCTTAATCATATCCCGAATTGTTTCCGGGAAAAACGGCTTATGGATAAACGCAACCCCTTTGTCTTTCAATCGTTCGACTCTGAGCCTGCTGCCTTCGCTGGAGATGACCAGAATCGGAATATCTTTGGTTTTCGGATTGTTTCTGATCTGCTCGATCATGGCTTCGCCGTTCATCACCGGCATATTGATGTCCGTAATAATCAGGTCGGTACAACAATAATCCAGAAGATCGATTCCCTGTTTCCCGTCGGCAGCTTCATAAACTTCGTGCAGTTCAAGTCCGCTTAGTTGCAGAGACTTCCGTATCATTGCCCGCATCACACTGCTGTCATCTATTACCAGCACATTTATAGACATCTGTTTTTCCTCATTTTAATTCAAGATTTTTGCTGACCGCCTGTCAGATTGCTCAGCTTCTGCATAAACTCTTTCATTTCCTCTGTCCGAACTGCGATCTGCTCGACAGTCGAAGATGTTTCGGTCGCGCTGCTCATATTTTCCTGCATCACTTTGTCAATCTGAACCATTGCTTCGCTGACCTGACGGATTGCCTGAACCTGTTCCTGCGAAGCCACAGTAACCTCATTCAGAAGTTCTTTGATTTTTTTCGCTCCGAATGCAACGCTTTTCAGGTTGTCGTTAGCGCTGTTCACTGACTCCGCCCCTTCTCCGATACCGGCTACCGAAGCCTCGATCAGTTCGGCAGTGCTTTTTGCAGCCTTGCCGGAACGCATTGCCAGATTTCGGACTTCTTCGGCAACCACCGCAAATCCCGCGCCAACTTCGCCTGCGCGAGCGGCTTCGACTGTGGCGTTCAATGCAAGCAGATTGGTCTGAAATGCGATTTCTTCAATAGTTTTAACAATTTTACGGGTTTCCTGTCCAGTTCCGGAAATCATTTCCATCGAATCGGTCAGACGGGACATCGAAGAGACTGCATTATTCATGGTTTCGGAAGTCTCGATCATCAGGCTGTTGGCATGGCTGACATTCTGAGCATTCTGTTGGGTCATGGAACTCATTTCTTCCAAAGACGCGGAGGTTTGTTCGATAGCCGCTGCCAGACTCGAAACTCCTTCGGACAGTTTCTGCCCGGAAATACTCAGCTGCTCGACAATTCCCTCCATATCATCCCTTACGATTCTCAGTCCCCGGACCACTTCGGATATGGGTCTGATCAGCGCCCGATTCATACAAAATAGCAGAACTATCACAAGCAGAATACTGAGTCCGATCACTTTGATGATACTGTATATTGCGAGATGGTTCAGTGATTTATGAATGAAATATTGTGTATAAAAGACTTCAACACTGCCCACTTTTTTATCTTCGCTGATAACTTCTTCACTGGCTTTGGTATAATCGCCGAAAATCTGTCCGTCAAACCCGACCATATCCCAGTTATCATCCCGTTTTCTGGCACAGAGTACGGTTTTGCCGTCTGCTTCCCTGACCACGATGGCATAAATCCGTTTTTCCGTCATTTCCAAACCGATCAGTTTCTGAACCTGTGTTTCATCCAAAAACCACAAGGGTTTCTGAAGACTGTGTGCCAGACGTTTGGATGCCGCGCCGACTATCTCTTTGAATTCTTTCAGCAACAGTTTCCTCTGATCTATGTAATCCGAAAGGCTGAACAGCGATGATATGACAATCGAAATCGCAATCATCATCAGCGAAATTGTTCCCATCCCGGTTTTCTGATCTCTGTTTTGGGGCATACGTATCTCATAGCTCCCATTTCTGATTGGCACTGACGATGGTAACCTGCCCTGTACTCAGATCGAAGCTGACCGTTCGGCTGGCAGTTCCGCCTATATCTTCCGCTTCAAGTAATATATTGTTTTTCCACAATAATTTTTTAAGCATTATATAGTTTCGCTCCCCGATTTTGAACATCTCATTATTTCCGAGAGGCTGCCCGCATCCTGCTGCTTTGACAATCAGACGGGATTTCTGACCGCCCAGATCATAGACGCTTTTGAACAGTTTCGGAACTCCCGTATCCACGAACATATAGGGATTGGCTTCGGCTTTTCCGGGATTGATTTTGGATAACGGCAGCATGGCGTGGAGAAGCCCTCCCACCTGAGCCTGAGGATCATAAATCATCAGTCCCAGACAACTGCCCAAGGCATGGGTAATCAGGATATCTCCTGCTTTCCCGACTTTCATATCCCCGACTAATACAACATATCTCATTGCTGAAATCCGATACAACAAAGAAAATCGTTTATTTGCGATACACTGCCGGACGGATATAGCGAAAGCGATGAGAAATCGCGGATAATCCTTCGGAATGCCCCACAAACAAATATCCCCCCGGTTCAAGAAAATCCCAAAACCGGCTGACCAGACGCTGCTGGGTCGCTCTGTCAAAATAAATCATTACGTTCCGGCAAAAAATTACATGGAACAAGCCCTTCATGGGCCACGCATCCATCAGATTCAGCCGGGCAATTTTCACCATATTTCTGACAATATCTCTGATTTGATATTCGGGAAAATCTCCGTTGCTGACCTTGACAAAATATTTTTGAAGCAGGTGATTATCCACTTCCTGAAGCGCATCTTTGCCATTATACACGGCTTTGCGTGCTTTTTCCAGCATTCTTAGAGAAATATCGGTAGCCAGAATTTTAATATCCCGTGCATCTATATCGTTGAAACATTCCCGCAGAACAATGGCCAGAGAAAACGCTTCTTCGCCGGAGGAACAAGCTGCTGTCCAGAAGCGAAGTTTTTTCAAATATCCGATTTCAGATAACACTTTGTCAGCTAAAAACTGAAAATGTTCCGGTTCCCTGAAAAAGCTGGTCTTGTTGGTGGTAATCACATCGATCATAAAATTCAGTTCGGGAGTTCCGGCTTCGGTTCCGATATAATTCAGATATTCTTCGAAACTTTTCATATTCAGCGCGCGCAGACGCTTCATCAGTCTGGCTCTGACCAATGCCTGTTTGCCGTCTTTGAGATTGATGCCGCACAGACGATATACCATACGGCTGACGGTCTGAAACTGAGCTTCCGAAAGTTCTGCTGAAATAAAGTTCATTTTTTCTTTCAAGGTCTTGCATGGGCAAGCCTGACCAGACCGCCCACATCCAGGATGAGTCCGACCCTGCCGTTGGGCATAATCGCACTTCCCGAAATACCGGGAATATGTTTGAACAGCTCTCCCAGTGTTTTGATGACGATCTGCTGGCTGCCGATCAGTTCGTCAATCAGAAGTCCCACCTGTTTGTTATCATCTTCCACCACCATCACAATCCCTTTGGTCGGATCGCTTACCGCACCGCTGATGTCGAACAAAACTGCCAGACGGAACATAGGAATCAGCTTGCCCTGAATCATAATCATTTCCCCCCGATTCAGGACTTTGGAAATATCATCGGCTTTGGGTTGAACAGAGCGCACAATGGACAATGTCGGTACCACATAGGTTTCATGTCCGGCTCTCACCACCATTCCGTCAATAATGGCAAGCGTGAGCGGCAGAATCATTCTGAACATGCTGCCTTTCCCAGTCTGAGACTGAATCTCGACCTGTCCCCGAAGCGATTCCACATTTTTTCTCACCACATCCATTCCAACGCCTCTACCGGAAATATCGGACACGATTTTAGCCGTGGAAAAGCCCGGCTCAAAAATCAGATTATAGACCTCCCGTTCTGTAATTTTTGCAAGTGATTCCGGATCATCGGTAAGCAATCCTCTCTCGACAGCCTTGCTCAGAATGGCTTCTCGATCAAAGCCTTTGCCGTCATCGCGGATTTCCACCACCACGTTGCCCGCAGAGTGATACGCGGATAATTGGATATTTCCGAACACGGATTTTCCGGCGGCGCTACGCTCTTCGGGAGTTTCGATGCCGTGATCCACCGCGTTGCGGACCATGTGAACCAGCGGATCATTGATAAAGTCCACCATGTTCCGGTCAATTTCCGTATCTTCGCCCTCAGTGGCGAAATTGATCTTTTTGCCGGTTTTGCGAGCCAAATCTCTGACCAACCTTGCCATTTTCCGAAACGCGGCTTTCAAAGGAATCATCCGCATAGACATGCTCATGGTCTGAAGCTCACGGACAATTTTGCCAGTATGCGCGACTTTTTTGCTCAGTTCGTAGTGTGTGCCGCCGGATACCATCTCATCCTGCATGACCATCGAATGCGCCACGACCAGTTCGCCCACCATATCCACAAAGCGATCCAGCCGCTCGATGGGAACCCGCACCGAAGATTCGGAAACCTGTTGCTTCTGATGATCGGTATGGACAGAAACCGGAGTTTCTTCAGGAACATAGGATGGAGTTGTTTCCTTCGGCTGCTCTTTTATCTCCAAAGCTTCGGACACCGGTTCTTCCTGATGTTCGGCTGTTCCGGCAGCAGAAGATTTATCCGAAATTCCGTGTTTTTCCGGCTGAGCCAGAACAGTCATCAGCGCATCGTAACCATCGGGTTTGAATAAAGGTTTTTCATTGATATCATTGACTTCGGATAAGAGCGACTTAATCATATCCACAGAACGAAGCGCCAGATCCGCATATCCGCCCGCATACCGGATTTCCTTGTCCCGAATACGGCTTAAAAACGATTCTGCTCGATGTGCCATTTCCGTCAGCAATTTCAGATTGAAAAATGCAGATGTGCCTTTGATGGTATGAATGGCGCGGAACACAATCCCCACAGCTTCCGTACTTTCCGGATCTCGCTCGAGCGATAACAAGCCTTCTTCGGCTTTGGAGATCAGTTCGAAACTCTCGGTAATAAATGCAGCCAGCAGTTCCGGGTCCGTATCATCAGGCATCTCTCCGCTGTCTTCTTTTGTATCGGTCTGATGATTTTCCATGAGGAATAGTGCCTCCTGTATATATTTTCCTGCGTCTTCGATAGCAGCTTTCGGAGAGATTGCCCTGCCTTCGATAATATCTCTAATGATTTTTGATGCTTTTGATATATGATTTCGACAGGATTCGGGATATGATGTGTCGCCGGCAAGTGTACTCAGCATTTCCGCATAGCGGATGATTTCAGGCATATCGTCGGGTTCGAGCTGAATCAGCGCGGCTGCCGCATCATTGAGAGATATATTCAATGTTCCTCCTCCTTTGCAAGATTTTAATATTTTATCACAAATTCATCACAGTTCAAGCGTTAATGAGTATTTTTTCGGAGTTGATACTTTTTCACAGCCTGACGGTGTTCTTCGAGCGTTTTTGAAAACTGATGACTGCCATCTCCTTTTGCCACAAAATACAGAAAATCGGTATCTGCCGGATACAATGCCGCTTCGATGGAGGATGCACCCGGACTGGCAATAGGTCCGGGCGGCAGTCCGTGAATTTTATAAGTATTATACGGTGTCGGTGTTTCCAAATCTTTTTTCGTGATATTACCGTTGAAATTTTCAATTCCATAAATCACGGTCGGATCACTGTCCAAGCGCATACCGAGTTTCAGACGATTGTGAAATACCGATGAGATGATCGGACGCTCCGAAGCCAGACCGGTTTCTTTTTCGATCACCGAAGCCAGCGTAAGTACCTGATGCACGGAAAGATTCATCTCTTTGGCGCGCTGCTTCCATTCTTGCCGGAACACCGTATCGGTGCGACTCAGCATCGCGGATAAAATCGTCTGCGCACTGACGCCTTTGGGAAAATAATAAGTATCGGGAAACAAATATCCTTCGAGATCGGAAGCTTCCGGCAGCTTTTTTCGGATAAACTCTCGGTCTGCGGCTGCATCTGCAAATGCTTTCTCTCTGACCAGCCCGCTTCTGCCGACTTCCGCACTGATCTGGCGAAGACAGTAACCTTCAGGGATCGTAAGCCGGTGAAGGTATACCTTGCCGGATACCATCATTTCCAGAATTTCTCTGGGAGACATGGAGCGCGATAACTGATATTCTCCGGCTCTGATTTTTTTATCATAGCCCTTGAGCATTGCAAATAGTTTGAATTTCAAAGAACTTTTAACTAGTTCCGCATCCGACAGCTCGGCGCTGATCGTCTGCAGTCCCCATCCCGGCAGAACCATGACGATTTTTTTATCATTATCCGTACCTGCGGGCGTATCTGCATAGCGAAGCAATTCGAGCGTAAAATTGACGGAAAACACGGCAAGGAGGATTATCAGCAGCAGAATCGTTCTTTTCATGCCCCATCCTTTATCGTCAATATTTTATAAGCAAATGCTGTCAAATTCAAGTTTAAATTATTATAACTAATATTATAGAACATCAAGTCTGTTCACTACCCACTGAAAAAATTAAAAGACTAGGTGATGATGTTAAAATAAAATTTGCTTTCTGACAATAGCGAAATCAAAAATTTTAATATGATAATCTTAAAATTTGTCAATTTTTACGGATTGTGCTATAAAAAATTTTCGGAAAAACTCAAATTATCTGATAGAGAGGCGGACAATGAAAACAAAATTATGGGCTGTCCTGGCGATATTGCTGATACTGACGATAGGATGCGGAGGCGGCGGAGACGAAGAGCCGGTAGGGGATTGTTATTGTGATTTCACCTATTGGAGCGATCCGGCAGGCAGCCTGAATATTACCTATGAAAAACAGACTATCAAAAAGCCTGCCAATGTATCTGTACTGTTCAAAGTGGAGACCAGAAGCGGAACCCCTCTGCCCGGGCTGGTGGCGGGCAATTTCAAACTTTATGAAGATGACGCTCTGATTTCCGAATATGAAAGTCAGCAGGCAGTGATTCCCAAGCCGGGACAGTTCAAATCCCGTACCATGCTGCTGCTGGATTTGAGCGGAAGTATTCTCAACAGCGACAGCCTGAGCAATCTCAAGCTGGCAGCCAAAAGTTTTATCGCGGCAGTTCTGCCCGATTTGGGGACCGAAAATTACGGCGCAATAGATATGGCTGTTTTCTGGTTTGACGGCGCCGCGGATATCCGTCAGTTGGTCGGATTCACCACCGATAAAAATCAGCTTACAGCAGGTATTGACAGCATCAGCGATAAAATCAGCAGTGATGTGTCCACCAATCTTTACGGTGCGGTGATTTTGGGAATTGATCGGATCAAAAAGACTCTGGAATCTTCTCAGCAATATGTCAGTGTCGGCTCGATAGTTATTTTTACTGACGGCACAGATCAGGCTGCCCGTAAAAAGAAAGAAGAGGCGGTCAGCGCCGTAAATAATGCGGGAAAAAATATTTCCATCTATTCTATCGGACTAGGCGGAGAAATTGACGAGTCGGTTCTCAAAGCTATCGGCAAAAACGGATTTGTCTTTGCTCAGAATTTGGAAGATCTGGTTCCGAAATTTCAGGAAATTGCCACCAAAATCAAAAATGACGTGAACAGTCATTATCTGCTGGAATACTGTTCTCCCAAACGCAAGGGCAGTCATACACTCAAAATCGTAACAACATCCGACAATCTTACTGGAACGCTGAAAACCTGTTTCTGTGCGACAGGATTCGAAGGCGGGTGCAAAGTGGTTGTAACATCAGGAATCTGAAATATCGGAAAAATTTCTATCACCCTCGTCAGACATCCCGGTGAATCTGCCGAGGTGCTCGGGACTGAGCATCATGAACTATAGCGACAGCTACATCGAAGAAGCAGACCTCGGCAAGACGTATGATTTCAAAATTCTGAAGCGACTATGGGAATTTACCAAGCCTTATCGGAAATGGATTTGGGCATCGCTTCTTCTTCTTCTTGCCATTACAGCGATCGATATTTCGGTTCCCTATCTGACCCGGATTGCCATAGATCGGTATATTCTGCCCAAAGGGCGCGAATTATCTCTGACATCCGATATTCAGACCATCATGATGCTCAGACACGATGATCTTGCGGGAATCGGCAGAATTGCCATGTTTTTTCTGATTCTGACAGCAGCCGGATTTGTCTTCGAATTTGTTCAGGTTCTGGTCATGGAATACGCGGGACAGAGGATGATGCACGATCTGCGGCTGAAAATTTTTTCGCATCTTCAGAGCCTGTCATTATCGTTTTTCAACCGCAATCCCATTGGCAGATTGGTTACGCGTGCCACCAACGATGTTCAGAACATGCACGAGTTGTTCACATCGGTGATTGCCTTTGTATTCAAAGATATTATTCTGATTATCGGCATTACCGTTGTTTTGCTGGCACTGAATCGCCCGCTGGCAATCGCATCGTTTATCGTAGTTCCGATAGTCTATGCCGCATCTGTGCATTTTTCTGCCAAAGCACGAGAACTTTTCAGAAAACTCAAGCTGCTGCTTGCCAGAATCAATATCCGCTTTTCCGAAACTATCGGCGGTATCAAGGTGATTCAACTCTTTTTACAGGAGCGGGAAAATTTCAGAAATTTCGAAACGCTGAATCACGAAAATTATCTGACAACCCTGATGCGCCTCGAAGTATTTGCCGTATTCTTACGAACTGTTGGTTTTCTAGGAACATTTGCCACCGCGTTGGTGATGTTTTACGGCGGTATGGGCGTACTGGCAGAGGACATCAGTGTCGGTGTGCTGGTGGCATTTTTATCCTATATGAAAATTTTTTTCAGACCCATTCAAGATATTGCTGAAAAATACAATATCTTGCAGGATGCAATGGCGTCTGCCGAAAGAATTTTTCTGATCTTGGACAACGCCGAATCCATACCGCAGCCTGAAAATCCGGCAAAACTCGGGCGCATCGACAGCATTGAGCTTAGAAATCTGTGGTTTGCATATAACGATAATGAATATGTACTGAAAAATGTATCGTTTAAGGTACAGGGCGGACAAACCATTGCCATTGTCGGTCCCACAGGTTCGGGCAAAACCTCGATTATTCATCTGCTGATGCGCTTTTATGAGCCGGGCAAAGGGCAGATTCTCATCAACGGACAGGATATGAAAAATATCTCCGCTCACGAACTCAGAGCCGGAATGTCTTTGGTATCTCAGGATCCGTTTCTGTTTTCCGAAAGCATTTTTCACAATATTTTCCAAGACAGAAAAGATGTTTCCGAAGAAGAAATCAGCGAGGTGCTGTTCGAATCGAATTGCAGAAATTTTATTGACAGATTGCCCGATGGCATTCACACGGAACTTTCCGAAGGCGGTGCTTCGATTTCCAGCGGCGAGCGTCAACTGATTTCCATTGCCAGAGCTTTTGCCCGAAATCCTGACGTGATTATTCTGGATGAAGCAACTTCTTATGTGGATTCGGAAACCGAAGCCAAAATTCAGGACGCTTTGTCCAATCTGACCAAAAACAGAACTACGATTATTATTGCCCACCGGCTTTCAACGGTTCGCAATGCGGATAATATCATCGTGCTGCATCAGGGGCGGGTGATCGAGACAGGAAATCACGAGGAACTGATGCGGAATCAGGGATTTTATTTCAGACTGAATCAGATGCAGAGGTGAACTCCGATGTGCTGCTGACGATAGCAAAGGATTATCAGAACCCTTTGCTATCATCATCAAATCATCCCTTGCTTTTCATGTGCGGAAACAAAATCACTTCCCGAATCGAAGGCGAGTCGGTCAGCAGCATTGCCAGACGGTCAATGCCGATACCTTCTCCGGCAGTCGGCGGCATTCCGTATTCCAATGCCTCGATATAATCCTCATCCATCACATGCGCCTCTTCATCCCCGGCTTTGCGATCTTCGACCTGCTGCAGAAAGCGTGATTTCTGATCGTCAGGATCATTGAGTTCCGAAAATCCGTTGGCAATCTCACGACCTGCGATAAACAACTCGAATCGCTCGGTAATATCCGGTTCTGTGTTGCTTCTGCGGGACAAGGGCGAAACTTCCACCGGATAGCCGATGATAAACGTGGGCTGAATCAGCTTGGGTTCGACCAGCGCATCGAAAAGCTTGGTAATCACTTTTCCCAAACGTCCGGTCTTGGTCATTTTCACGCCCCGTTCTTCCGCAATTGCCAGCAGCTTATCTTTATCACTCAGATATTGCCTGTCAATGCCGCCAATCTGTTCCAACGAATCTGCGAGCGTGATCCTCTGCCATGTTCCGCCGAATTCAATCATATTTCCCTGATACTGAACCGAAGTTGAGCCGGTAACCTTTTCGGCAAGCTGAGCAAACATTTCTTCGGTAAGCTTCATCAGGTCTTTGTAAGTCGAGTATGCCTGATAAAATTCCAGCATGGTAAATTCGGGATTGTGCTGGGTGGATACGCCTTCGTTTCTGAAATTGCGGTTGATTTCAAATACCCGCTCGAATCCGCCGACTACCAGACGCTTGAGATAAAGCTCCGGAGCGATTCTCAGATATAAATCCATGCCCAGCGCATTGTGAAAGGTCTTGAACGGCGTGGCTTCTGCGCCTCCGGCAATAGGCTGCATCATGGGCGTTTCGACTTCCAGAAAGTCCCGCTCGATCAGAAAATTGCGGATCGCCTGAACGATTTTACTGCGCCGGATGAAAATTTCCCGCACATCTTCGTTCATCATCAGATCCACATATCGCTGGCGATAGCGCTTTTCCGGGTCTTTGAGTCCGTGAAATTTTTCCGGCAGAGGACGGGCAGCTTTGCACACCAGTTTCAGGTCTTTGGCAAGAAGGGTCCATTCGCCGGTTTTGGTCTGAAACATTGCACCCTTGAGCGCAATAAAATCGCCGATATCCAGTGTTTTGAAAAACTCGTATGATTCGCTTCCCACAAGGTCTTTGCGGATATATGCCTGAAGCTGACCGGTCCGGTCTTTGAAGCGGATAAACGTGGATTTTCCGAAACGGTTGATTGCCATCATTCTTCCTGCGGCACTGAATATCGGTTCGTCTTCTTTGAGAGTTTCCGGGGATGTCTCGGTGATATGCCTGATGTCTCTGATCGTGTGCGACACTTCAATATCATTGGGAAACGGATTGATATTGCTTTTTCTCAGCTCTTCGAGTTTCTGACGCCGCTGTTCGAGAACATCGCTGATTTCTGTTTTTGACATAATATTTCAACTACCTGTTTCATCAAAAAATTTTCAATTTGCCGAGAATGGCAGAATTGTAATTTTATATGTTATGGTATTTGTAAGATGATGTCAAGGTTAAGAATTTTTACAGAATAGCATATTGTATGGCAGATAAATTTTATGACAAAAATCCGAATTTTCCTGTATACTGACTTCGGAAAGGAAGAAGGGCTTTGTCAATTCAAACGACAAAAAAATCGGGAGAACGATCTTGAAAAAAATAGGTCTGGTTGTCAAAACATCGGATGATGCATGCAGAAAAGCCGATGAATTTGAAAAATGGCTGAAATCAGAAGATATTGCTGTTATCCGAAAGGAAATTATACGCGGAGATAGCGAATCCGCTTCACCGGATATTTCCTGTGTATTTGCCCTGGGCGGGGATGGGACGTTTCTGAGCGCGGCAAGGTGGATCGGCAGCCATGATATTCCGATTCTGGGCGTCAAATTCGGCGAAGTTGGTTTTCTCGCGGAAATCACGGAAGAGGAATTGTTCGATGCGGCAAAATCGGTTCTGACTCATCGCTGCAAAACCGTTTCCAGAATGCGGCTGATGGTCGGCGTACTTCGGGAAAATACCGAAATTGCCTGTGAAACCGTGCTGAATGATGTGGTGATCAACAAAGGAACGCTTGCAAGGCTTGCCAGAATCGAAACTTTCATTGATGACGGATATCTGACAACCTATCGGGCAGACGGACTGATTATCGCAACGCCTACAGGATCGACCGCGTATTCTTTGGCTGCCGGAGGACCTGTGCTTCATCCGGCAGTCGCAGGTATCATTCTGACACCGATCTGCCCGTTCACATTGACCAATCGCCCTTTGATCGTTCCGGATTCCGTGTGCATCAGAATCCGCCTTGTCGAAAAAAATTCCCATATCATGCTCACTTTTGACGGGCAGACCGGAATGCAGCTTACTGAAAATGATACGGTTTTTGTGAAAAGAAGCCCGCATCCCCTGAAAATGGTCGTTATGCCGGACAGAAACTATTATGATGTGCTGAAAGCCAAACTCAGATGGAGCGGCGGAAGGATATGAAGTTATGGCGCTGCTCCGCGCACCGCTTTCACATACAGAAAGCCGGTGATATCATGTGATGCCACAAAACCCATTTCAACATTCACATACCAAACAGACTTGAATGATCTTCTGTCGGAACTCCATACCCATTTTTGGCGGGAGTTGAATACGGATTCGAAGCAGAAATCCTCTGCGGGTGGCGGAGGAATCAGCAAAGACATCAGCTCTTCTATGGTCGGCAGTCTCCAAAGCGTATCGCTGATTCGGCTTTCATTGAGCGCGCGGATATACGCCTGTGCCTGATCCAGCGTCATCGGATATTCCGAACCCGATTGCTGCCATATCAGCCCGGTCGCATCATCTTGTATCGTGCCATTTCCGCAAAGCCTCAGGCGATTCGGAATATAATCGAGCGGACGCCATAACTCGTTGAGATTGAAAACTGTCTGGGCATTTTCCGCACTTACGCTAACGCCTTCCGATCTCAGTCTGAATGTTTTCGGGAAATCTGTCTGATATATCGGATTTTCAATGATCGGGCAGGCTTTTTCTTTTCTTTCGATAAAGCGCTGATACAGCATCCGAAGTTCTTCGGACATCACAGACGCGTCGGGAAATCTTGTTTCAGGCATTTCGGCAATGGCTTTGAAAATAAAGTCATCCCAGTCCGAATCCATATCCCGATTCAGTCGGCTTGGTGCAATGACCGGATTCTGCGGCAGTCTTCCGGTAATCATGCGGTATAAAATCACGCCCGCCGAATAAATATCCGCGCCGATATCAGCCGTATCGGGTGATGCTGCCTGTTCGGGAGCAGCATAACCTTTGGTTCCGATAAACAAATCTTCGGGAAAATTCGCTGTTTCTCCTCTGATTTTTGCAAGCCCGAAATCCGCGATTTTTACAGAATCCTGATCGGTCAGCATGATATTGAATGGTTTGATATCTCTATGAATAATTCCCGCAGCATGAATCCGGCAAAGTCCTTCCAGAATTTCTTCTGTATAGCGCACAGCCCTCTGAATACGGATCATCCGCGACGGAGAATCTGCCCAGTATGTTTCGCCGATCACGGTGCCGAGATTATGACAGAAATATTCCATCAGATAGCAAAGTCTGCCGTCCGCTTCTTCCAGCCCCCAAACATCGGTGATATTGGGATGGCGAAGGTTCGCGATGAGTTTTGCTTCGAATGCAAATCGTTCTTGCAAGCGATCTTCACCCAGCAGTTGTATCAGTCGCGGGTTCGGCTCCAGACATTTCAGCGCGGCAATTTTATCGAGACGGGGAAGTCTGACTTTATACACCGTTCCCATGCCGCCTCTTCCCAGAAGCCCTATGATTTCATATTGTCCGATGAGTTTCATATTTTTCAAATAAAATTATATGGTTATAAATTTACCACGATTCAAAGTCATCGAAGAAGCTGCCATTATCACTGTAAAGCGTTTCATTTTCAACTCTTTTCTGATCGGATCGCGTATTCACTCGGAGCAAGGTATTTTTGGCACATGCCAAATTCACACTTGATGATGAAAAGTCGGTGGATATGGAAGGCAATGTCAGGCGGATTCTGAGAAGAAGTTTTCCTTGACACTCGTGATCCGATTGCGATAAAAATAATATCAAGAAAATAAATATGATTCATAAATTCCGAATCGGTGGCAACAATGGCTGAAATCAAAGGTAATTTGATCATGCTGACAGCTTATCCGATGAGCATGTATCCAGAGGCTTTTGAAAAATTGTAATCGCGTATCAGAGGAGGGGCAGTATGGCAGAAAAACGGTATGACACCTATCTGGAAGAATATCGGAAACACAGCAGTATCAGGAGTTTGGAAGAATACAGACGGCTGTGGAAAAGGTCTGTCGCATCGCCCGATACCTTCTGGGCAGAACAGGCAAGACGCTATCTATTTTGGGACAAAGAATGGGACAAGGTGCTTGAATATGATTTTTACGAGGGAAAAGCAGAATGGTTCAGACATGGCATTTTAAATGCTTCCTATAATTGTCTGGATCGGCATCTTGCCACGAGCGGCAATAAAATCGCTTATTATTGGGAAGGAAATAATTCCGATGAAACAAAAACCATTACTTATTCGGAATTTTATGAACAGGTCAACCGCTTTGCCGCAGTGTTGAAATCGAGAGGCATCGGAAAACGCGACCGGGTAATGATCTACATGCCCCGGATTATCGAACTTCCGGTTGCCATGTTAGCCTGTGCAAGAATCGGTGCAATTCACAGCGTAGTCTTCGGAGGCTTCGGTGCCAAAGCCCTTGCGGATCGCATCAAGGACTGCGGCGCAAAAGCCATTATCACGGTGAACGCATGGCAGAGAGCCGGAAAAATGATTCTGCTGAAAAAAAATGTGGATGAGGCGCTGCATCGCTGTCCCGATGTGGAAACCGTGATCGTGTTCAGGCGTGCGGATATGGATGGCAATCTTCATTCCCACAAAGAAATATGGTGGCACGAGGCAATGGCTGATCCGAATCTTCCCCCATATATCCCACCCGAACCGATGGACGCAGAAGACCCCTTGTTTATCCTTTATACCAGCGGAACCGGCGGAAAACCCAGAGGTGTAGTTCATACCCACGGCGGCTATCTGCTGTATATGGCAATGACAATGCACCTGATGTTCGATCTGAAAGAAGATGAGATATTCTGGAGTACGGCAGATTTCGGGTGGATTACCGGACACGGCTGCGGTGTCTATGGACTGCTGCTCAACGGGCTGACCGGGCTGATCTTCGAAGGCGTTCCATGGTACCCTGACAATGAGCGGTATTGGAAACTCATTGAAAAATACAAGGTGAATAAATTTTATACTGCGCCTGCAGTGATCCGCTATCTTGCCAGAATTGGTACCAGTCCCTTGCAGAAATACGATATTTCCTCTGTCAGACTCTTGGGAACCGCGGGGGATCATATAGATGCCGAAACTTGGGAATGGTTTTATCATCAGGTGGGGCAGAAACAATGCCCGATTGTGGAATCTTACTGGCAGACAGAAACCGGAGGACCCGTGCTGACCACCTTTCCCGGCGTGCTTCCTGCCAAACCCGGTTCCTGTTCTTTTCCGTTTTTCGGAGTCGATCCTGTGATTCTGGATGATATCGGAGAAGAGGCACTTTATCCGAATCAGGAAGGTGTGCTATGTATCCGCAAGCCTTTCCCTGCTCTTGCCCGCACCATTTACGGAGATCATGAGCGATTTATCGAATACTATTTCAGCAAAATCCCCGAACTGTTTTTTACCGGCGATGGTGCAACGCAGGATGAAGACGGATATTTTCGGATCATCGGTCGTGTGGATGATGTTATCAATGTATCGGGGCATCGTCTTGGTACTGTGGAAATCGAAGCAGCAATCGGACTTCACAAATCCGTATCCGAATCCGCGGTGGTGGGCTTTCCCCATCCGGTCAAAGGACAGGGAATATATGCGTTTGTGGTTCTCAAAGCAGGTGTTGCAGCATCCGATCCGCTGAAAAAAGAACTGATGCAACTGGTCAGAAGCGAAATCGGACCTGTTGCCACGCCGATTCTGATTCAGTGGACAGACGCGCTGCCCAAAACCCGAAGCGGCAAAATCCTCAGACATATCCTTGACAAAATCGCAGCCGGAAAACTTGACGAACTCGGAGATACTTCCGCGATTGCAAATCCGTCGGTGATTGAAAATCTGATAAACGGCAAAGTGGGTTGACCCCCCAACATCACGGGAGCAATATAAATGTCCGTTGAAAATAAAGAGGGCTGTTCTTTTGAGGTGAGAGCTTACGAGCCTGAAGATTTTTCATATCTGCTGAGCATGTATGACGCATTTTCGCCTAAAGCCATGTTTCAGGGAATGCCGCCCGCGGATAAAGATGTTCGCCGGGAATGGATTCTGAAACTGGTCAGAAACGGCAGCAATTTTCTGGCATGGCAGCAAGGAAACGTGATCGGTCATGTAGTGATTCTGCCGGATTTCGACAAAAGCGATGCGGAATATCTGATTTTCGTCAGTCAGACCTGCCGGGGAAAAGGCGTGGGAAAAGAACTGACCCGTGCTGCCATCCGCAAAGCAGAGGAATTGGGCATCGCTATCGTTTGGCTTACGGTTGACTCGTATAATTTCAGGGCAATCAAACTGTATAAAAAATCCGGCTTCGAACTGAAACAGGAATACAGTTCTGCTTCGGAACGAGTGATGGTATTGAAAATGAAAAATGGCGATCAGAACAGCTATTATCAGAGATGACAGATATCTCGATCACAAGACCGGTCATGTTCACCCGGAGCATCCCAGCCGCCTGAAAGCGGTGTATCGGATGATTGACGCAGATTTCGGCACTGATCTGATAACGATTCATCCCGAACCGGCTTCTCTGGAAGTTCTCGAATTGGTGCATACGCCGGTGTACATCGAGAAAGTCCTGAAAACCGCGGAGCATGATTTTACAAGCCTTGCGCCGGATACTCCTGTCAGTGCGATGAGCTATTTGTCTGCATGGCTGGCTGTGGGCGGCTGTATCCGAGGATTGGACGCTCTGATGTCAGGAGAATGTGAAGCCTGTTTTGCACTGATCCGTCCTCCGGGTCATCATGCCTTGTCGGACAGAGCAGGCGGATTCTGCATTTTCAACAATCTCGGCATTACCGCCCGATATGCGTTGGAGAAATACGAATTGGGGCGGATTCTGATTATTGATTGGGATATTCATCACGGCAACGGGATTCAGGAGCTATTTTATGAAGAAAAAGAAGTGCTGTATTTCTCTTCCCATGATCCGCTTTTGTATCCTTATACCGGACATTGGGAAGAAATCGGCAGCGGCAGCGGCAGCGGATACACCGTCAATATTCCTCTGCCCCGTGAGTTGGAGGACAGGGAATTTCTGTATCTGTATCGGGAAGTTCTCGGATCCATTGTCCTGAACTATCAGCCGGAACTGATCCTGATTGCTGCGGGATTCGATGCTCACCACGACGATCCGATCGGCAGATCACGATTGAATGAGGCAACATTCGGAAGTCTGATGTCATTGGTTCTTGAACTCAGGGCAGAAGTCGGAAATCCGCCGATACTGCTGGCATTGGAAGGCGGATATAATCCGAAAGCATTGGCAAATTGTGTGAAAGAAGTTTTCGATGTGCTGACAGATCGGAAAAACAAAGAATATCCTGTAGCTGAAAAGACACGGCGGGGTGCAAAATTGGTTAAGAAAGTGTTATGTGGAATGTATTAAGAAAAAGCTTTTCCATAAGACTTTATACATTAAGGAAAAAACGATGATCAAAGCCAGAATAAACGCCCAAAATTCCGATGCCAATCTCCGATTTTACGATCAGGTATATAAACACTTTTCATGGGAAGAGGCTGAGAAAGAATTTACATGGTATCAGACCGGCAGGATCAATATTGTCCATGAAGCCATTGATCGCTGGGCAGATCATCCCGACAAACAGAATCAAGCTGCTATTATATTTGAAAAAGCAGGAAATACAACGATCTATACTTATTCCCACCTCAGAGAAATTTCCTGCAGATGGGCAAATCTGCTGCTTCAGTACGGTTTTCAGACCGGAGACCGACTGTTTATTTTTCTGCCGCTCTGCCCTGAAATTTATTTTGCCATATTTGCCTGCGCCCGGCTGGGAGTAACATTCTGTCCTCTGTTTTCAAGCCTGACATTTGACGAACTCGAAGATCGGATTGGAAACGCAAGTCCTCTCGGTATTCTTACTCATCCCGATTTTGCCGAATACCTTCCGCCGGATGCCATGAAATCGGTAAAGTATGTGTTTGTTACCCAATCGCCTCTGCCCGGAATTTTCGAAGGCGAAATACTGACCGAAGGACTGATCGAAGAAATGCCGGCAGAGGCGGAAACCTGTTGGGTGAGAGGTGATACGCCGCTGTATCTTCTTTATACCTCAGGCTCTACCGGACCTCCCAAAGGCGTGATCCATGCTCACCATGATATGGTCGGGCATCTGGTTACTGCAAGATATGTGTTGGATTTTCAGAAAAATACCGTATTCTGGACAGACGCGGAGCCGTCATGGGTAACCGGAACAGTGTATGGCACCTTTGCGCCGCTGCTGTGCGGGATCACTTCGGTGGTTCAGGCAGACCCATTTTCAGCTTCGAACTGGTATCGGACATTGGAAAAACATCGGATTTCGGTCTGCTACACCACGCCCTGGACTATCCGGCGACTGATGGACGCGGGAGAAGATTTGGTCAGCCGCTATAATTTTTCCTATCTGCGTCATGTGGCAGTGGTCGGAGAAGCCTTATCTCCGCAACTCATTTTCTGGTTCAAAAAAAATTTCGATATTTGTCCGCATGATACCTGGTGGATGACCGAAACCGGCATGATCTGCATTGCCAATTTTCAATCCGAAGATGTCAAGCCCGGTTCTATGGGAAAACCTGTTCCCGGCGTGGAAGCCGCAGTGATTGATGAAAACGGCACTCCCCTGCCGAATCTGAGCATGGGGGAACTGGCTCTCAGACCCGGGTGGCGATCCATGATGACCGCTATATGGCAGGATGAGGAGCGGTATCAAGCATATTTCCGACTGAAGAACTGGTTTCTGACCGGCGATATGGTGATCCGGGATGAGGAAGGATATTATTACCATCAGGGACGTACCGATGATCTGATCAAAGCCGGCGTGAAATTCATCGGACCTTATGAAATCGAGCGGGCAATATGCCGACATCCTGCGGTGCGTGAGGCGGCGGTTATTTCCAGAAGCTCAAAACCCGGAGAACCGTTTGTAAAGGCATTCATTGCCGTCAATATCGGATTTACTCCCTCCGCACGGCTGAATCAGGAAATCAGAGCCTATATAAAATCCAATCTGCCTTCGGAAGCTGCAATCAGCGAAATCGAATTTTTGGAAGAAATACCCAAAACCCGGTCCGGAAAACTGCTGCGCCGGGTTCTCAGAGCGCGGGAACTGGGGCTGCCTATCGGAGACCCGTTGAAAATAAAAGAAGACTAACCAAAAGGGGGGATGTGTTATGATGATCGATCAGGGGGAGCTTTTATCCGGAACCAGTATGCTGTTTATGAAAGAATTTATGGACATCGCAGCCAAAGAAACACATGTGGAAGGCAATTTTCTCTTTCACGAAGGTGATCCTGCGACTCATTTTTATACCTTGATATCGGGTGATGTCCGACTGAGCATCAGAGGAAAAGTACAGAGGGTATATAATGTTACCAAAGCCGGAGAAGCTTTCGGATGGTCGAGCCTTCTGGATCGGGATGCTTATTCAGCCTCTGCCCAGTGTGTCAGAACAACTGTTCTGCTGAAGATTGACAGAGAAAATCTGAGAAAGCTGCTGGATAATCACCCGAAATGCGGACATACGTTCTATAAAAATCTTGCCAAAACTCTGGGAAACCGTCTGCTGACAAGCTATCAGATTATTGCCGATGTTTCTGCATAAGATGAGAGATATCTAACCGGGATTCGGAAAATGATTCTGAAATCCCGGTTATAAAACCTTATTTGCCTAAAATTTGTCAGCTTTGATACCCCGGATTGACCGGACAGGCAGGCGTTCCGCCGCGAGGACCTGTTCCATTGCGGGGACCTGTTCCTCTTCCATTACCTCGTCCGCCGCCATTTCCGTTCCCGTTTCCGCGTCCTGTAATCAGCTTGCCGCTATCCGACATATCTGAAGTCAGACGAGTACAAGAGCCATTTTTTCTGCCATTTCCGGTTCCATCTTTGGGTCCGACTCCGCCATTTCCGGTTCCGTTTCCCGGACCATTTCCTTTGGCAAGAATTACCGTATCGTTATTCATGCCGCTGTCCGCGGCTCTCGAAAAATCTGCTGTCATAAATACAGCAACACCCACTACCAGACATACTGCCATTACTACTTTGACGTGCTTCATTATCAGACTCCTTTCACAATCTTGCTTTGTCACCGATATAAGCAAACTTTGTGCCAAGATCGGTTTTATTGTTTTTTTTACATTATGCTTGATATTAGACAGACAATAGCGGATATTAAGTATCCGGTTTTCAGATAGGAGACTGGTTACAAAATATCCACCCGAGAATTCCCGGAAATGAATTTCCGGGCTATTATGCAGCGGTCCCTCCGGGACTCTTCGGAGATGAGAAACTATGAAAAATTACAAACATGCGTACCCCTTTACACTTGCCACGACATCCTTTATTTATCGGGATAGCTATCTTGCCAATGCCGAAAAGCTTGCGCCGTATATAGATGAAATCGAATTGCTGATCTTTGAAAGCACTGATATTCCTTCAGAATCCGAAATCGAAGCCTTGAAAAAACTGTCTGAGCAATCTGATCTGAGCTACAATGTTCATCTGCCGTTTGACATTTCTCTTACAGACGATAATCCTGAAAACAGAATCTCTGCGGCGCGAAAACTGTATGACGTCATATCATTGTGTTCACGGCTTTCTCCCTCAACCTATACGCTTCATCTGTCGTATCGGGAAACTTCGAGGGATGATGCGGCAATCCGATATTGGCAGGAAAAAGCCGAACATGGCGTATCGCAGCTTCTATCCTATGGTGTGAACAGCAGAAGCATTTCAATTGAAACTCTGGAGTATCCATTCGAATGGACGAAGAGCATTATAGATCGCTTCGATTTTGCCGTATGTCTGGATATCGGGCATCTGCTGAAATACGGATTTGATGTCAGAGCCATGTTCGCTCGTCATGCCTCAAGAACAACGATCTTTCATCTTCACGGCGTTCATAACGGAAAAGATCATCTGGCTTTGGATATGCTATCTCAAAATCACCTTGAAATTGTTTCAGAAGTTTTGAAAAAATTCAAGGGAGTCGTGTCGTTGGAAGTATTTTCAGAAGAAAATCTGCTGCGCTCTTCGGCATTTTTGGAAAAAACATGGTCGGAGATAACCGCTATACACGGAATGTGATATGGTTCACATAAATTTTGTGAATCTGTTCACAGACTTTTTGTCGGTGATAGGGTATAGGATTTGAAATTATAAAGTAGATCGGAATCTTTACAATCCGATGATAAAATGTTAAAGGGTATGAAAGATGTAAATCATTATTGTCGGTTATAAACCGAGCGATAAATCGTTCGGCTATGAGCAAAAGTCTGTTTAGCTCTCAGCCTGGAAATCGATTTCAGGGCAGCCGACAGTTGTGAATTACATACGGGCATGAAGACTTTGCATTTTGAACTTTGAACTTTCTATCAAGTAAAAGGAGGTACGAATGTTAGACGCGTATTTTATGAAAAACATTGAAAAGTATCTGGATCACGAGAATTTCACGGTGTGGAAATTTCCTGCCAAATCCGGTGCTTTTGAGATTCAGAAACGTCCTCTGATTTATAGCTATTCCATTATGACCCGCGCGTATGGCAATCATTTCAATGATGACAATTTCATCGGATATTTCAACAAAGAAGGCTTTGATGTGTATCTGGTGGATTGGGGAAAAACATCTTTGTTCAGTCTGAAAGGCTGGACGCTGGATGATCTGACGGATCATTTTGAGAAAGATGTTCTCAACCCGTTGCTTGCCGAATATAGGACGGATAAAGTGAATATTTTTGCGGTCTGCATCGGTGGCGCCATTGTTTCCGCTCTGATCGAGAAAAAGAAAGAAATCGCGAATAAAATTCACAGGCTGGCATATTATGGCGTTCCGATCATCGGTACCCGCGATCTGGGCATGGAAAAAACCTTCAGAGCATTTTATCAGATCATGCAGCCCTATCGGGAATTGATGAAATCATCGGGACTTTCTTTGTTTCTGCTGGATGCTCTGATTCTCAATTCCGTAAGCCTTAGTATGCTGGGCTGGACATGGCAAGAATATTTCAAGGAAAGTCAGAATTTTTCTGTGCAGAAAATCATTCAGTGGACCTTTGATGACCGATGGGTTCCTTTTCCCGCATTCATGGATATTGTTCAGAGAGGATTTATTGACAGTGCATATAAACATGATTTTCACATCGGCGAAAACACTTCGGATATTCATTTTCTGAATATTGTCGGGGATGACGATATGCTGGTCAAACCTTCCGCGTCCATTGTGGAATGGAATTCGACCATTCCGAAACGCTATCTGTCTTTCAGACAGATGATTCTGAATACGGATCATTTCCTGTTTGCCAGACCCGGTTTCAAAGATGAAAAAGACGATATTGCCAAATGGTTTTCAGGACACAGTTTCTGCTCGATAGTGTTCAAGCTGAGAAACAAAGAGCAAAAATCCCCCGAATTTCTGAGCCGGGCATGGGAGATTGTCAGAGATTCGCTGACAGACGGATATAATCAAGCCTGTGATACGGATAAGCAGTATCTGATCAGTCATCTGAACGCCATATCCGGTCAGACACCGCGGAGCAGCAATATCGGATTTCTGTCCGAAACCATGGCGAATCTTCTGACGAGTTCAACAAATCCCGATATTTATAATCAGGTTAATGATTACATCGTGCCTGTTGTGGAAAAATCCTATCATCGTCAGGGACATGCGGATTAGCACCATGATTCGGAAAGCGAAATTCGGGCTGAAGGCAAAGCTGGCAGTGATGATTGTTTCGGTTACGACTACGGTTCTTTCGGGATTTGCCTGTTACACATACATCAGCAACCGAATCCGGCTTCAGAGTGACCTGATTCTGCTTGCCGATAACACAATGGAGCAATTGTCAAAAGCGTTGACCGAGCCGATGTGGGAAGTTGACCGGAAGCGGATTGATGATCTGATTGTCAGTGAAATGACAGAAAAACGGATGTTTGCCATTCTGGTTGGCATCACCGCCGAGCCGCCGATCCATATCGGAAAAAAACGGGATACATACTGGAAACTTGCAGATATGCAGGAAGGAGTCGTTAATCCGTCTGCTTATCTGTCTCAAAAAAAAGAAATTATTAGAAATAACAAGATATTGGGAAGTGTGGAATTGTATCTGACTCCCAAATATCTTCAGGAAGAACTGAGACGATCCGTGATAAATATTTTTATTACGGTCGTTATCCTGAACGTTGTTCTGGTTGCAGCAATGCTCGTTCTTGTCAGTAAAAATCTGATCAAACCCATTCATGCGATTTCGGAATGCCTGAAAGGGATTGCGGCAGGCGATCTGACAAGTTGCATCAGTATCAACAGCAACGATGAACTTGAAGAGCTTGCCAATGCGATGAATATCATGTGTGAAGAAACGGAAAAGGCGGTTCACGGTTCTTTGCGGATTTCGGAAAAGCTGGCACAGGCAACGAATCAGTTGGCATCATCTGTTCAGGAAACTTCTTCTCTGTTGGAGCAGATGAGTGCGGGCATCCGCCACAATTCAGACAATACAGGCAAGGTCAGGCAGCAGATGAAAGAGGCTGTAAAGATGGTTCGGGATGCCAACGATTCGATAGATGCTCTGACAGATTCTATGAGCGATACGGGTCGTGTCAGTAATAAAATATCTGAAATTATAAAAAATATTGATGGAATCGCGTTTCAGACCAATCTGCTG
>CAZMDM010000015.1:0-7469 GCA_964564775.1 uncultured Desulfonema sp.
CATCCCGCACATAGCGCACGCCCTCAAGCTGCTTTTCCTTCATCAATTCGGCAATTTTTTCGATCAGTCGGGCTTTGTTGACCTGATACGGCAGTTCGGTTACCACAATGGTTTCCATGCCGGTTTTTTTATCTTCTTCAACAATTGCTCTGGCACGGATTTTGATAATGCCTCGCCCGGTTTTGTAAGCTTCGTAAATTCCGGTGGTTCCGTAGATAATGCCCGAAGTCGGAAAATCAGGACCCGGCACGATTTTGGCAAGCTCCTGCCATGTCAGTTCGGGATTGTCAATCAATGCGATGATTGCCTCGATAACTTCCGAGAGATTGTGTGGCGGAATATTGGTTGCCATGCCGACCGCAATGCCCGAAGAACCGTTGATGAGCAGGTTCGGAATTTTGGACGGCATCACCGAAGGCTCGGTCATGGATTCGTCATAGTTCGGAACAAAATCAACCGTTTCTTTTTCCAAATCCGCGAGCATCAGATGCGCGATTTTTGCCATTCGGATTTCGGTATAGCGCATGGCAGCCGGGCTGTCTCCGTCAACGGAACCGAAATTTCCCTGTCCGTCAACCAACGGATATCGCAGCGAAAAATCCTGCGCCATTCGGACTATCGTATCATAAACTGCGGTGTCGCCGTGAGGATGATATTTTCCGATACAGTCCCCCACAATACGGGCAGATTTTTTATAAGGTTTATTATAATCATTATTAAGCTCGTTCATGGAATACAGAATCCGGCGATGCACGGGCTTCAACCCATCGCGCACATCCGGCAATGCTCTGCCGATAATGACGCTCATGGCATAATCAAGATACGATTTTTTCATCTCGCTCTCGATGCTGATTTCAGGTGTTCTTTCTTCGCTTATCATTATGACTTACCTTTGTGTGTCAACGAATTGCAGAAAAATGAGGAGATATAATATAATAATTTGAAGGATTTTTCAAGGATTATCCCATCAAAATCTTCATTTCGGAATAATCGGTCAATACTTCGGACAGTTTTTACGCGGCATAACTCATTACTAAACTCTTGAAAATTCCCCCATCCTGACATACACTCCCTTCATCTGTATCAAACACAAAACGAGAGAACTCCCGATATGACAACTCCAATTTCCTTTGTTCATCTGCATATTCACACGCAATACAGCCTGCTGGACGGTGCGATCCGCATTGATCCGCTGCTCAAGCGCGCCAAAGAATTCGGCATGGAATCGCTGGCGATCACGGATCACGGCACCATGTTCGGCACCATCGAATTTTACGAAAAAGCGCTCAAAGCCGGTATCAAGCCGATTATCGGTTGCGAATGTTATGTCGCGCCCAGAAGCCTGAGCGACAAAACTCCGCTGGACAGCAAAAGCTTATCTCACCTGATGCTGCTTGCCGAAAATCAGGAAGGCTACAAAAATTTATGCAACCTTGCCACCATTGCCCAGTTGGAAGGCTTTTACTACAAGCCGCGCATTGACAAAACTGTTCTGCGCCAATACAGCAAAGGGCTGATTGCTATGTCTGCCTGTATTCACGGTGAAATTCCCCTGCTGATTCAGGAAGGCAATATCCAGAAAGCCGATGATGCTGCGAGGTTTTTTCTTGAAATCTTCGGCGAAAACAACTTTTTCTTGGAAGTTCAGCATAACAACATTCCGGTTCAGGAAAAAGTGAATCAGGCATTGCTGGAAATGAGCAAACGCCTTTCGATTCCGATGGTTGCGACAAACGATTGCCATTATCTCAACAAAGAGGATGTCAAGGCACATGACGTGCTGCTCTGCATTCAGACCGGAAAAACCATTAAAGATGCGGATCGCTTTCAGTTTGCCACGGATCAGCTCTATTTCAAATCCAAGCAGGAAATGGCAGACAAACTGGGGCATTATCCCGGAGCCTTGAGCAATACGGTTGAGATTGCCAATCGCTGCCATGTCGAATTTGATTTCAAAACCTATCATTTTCCCAAATACGACCCGCAGGAGAATTTTTCCGCAGACGATCTTTTTGAACAGCGGGTTCGGGAAGGTTATGAAAAGCGGATGGCAATGCTGAGAAAATCGAATCCGGGCTTGGATGAAAAGGTGTATCAGGATCGCTTGGAATACGAAATCGCCATGATCAAGCAGATGGGCTTTCCCGGATATTTCCTGATTGTGGCGGATTTTATTCAGTATGCCAAGAACAATGGAGTTCCTGTGGGACCGGGTCGCGGTAGTGCCGCAGGCAGCATCGTGGCGTATTCTTTGGGAATCACGGACTTGGATCCGATTCAGCACGGTCTGATTTTCGAGCGATTTTTAAATCCCGCGCGTATCAGTATGCCGGATATTGACGTGGATTTCTGCATCAACGGTCGTGAAAAAGTGTTCAAATATGTGGTGGAACGCTACGGCGGCGGCGATTATGTAGCGCAGATCATCACCTTCGGAAAACTCAAAACCAAAGCCGTGATCCGGGATGTGGGGCGTGCTTTGGATATTCCGCTTCGGGAGGTGGACGCGATTGCCAAAATGGTTCCCGATGTGCTGAATATTTCTTTGGATGATGCTCTGCAGCAGGAGCCGAAACTCAGGGAACTGGCAGAAACCAAGCCTGAAATCGGAGAACTGATCAGGATTTGCCGGACATTGGAAGGCTTGCCCCGTCATGCGTCAACCCATGCGGCAGGCGTGGTCATTGGCGACAAACCGCTTTCCGAATATCTGCCGCTCTATCGGGGGAAAAAAGACGAAGTGATCACCCAGTTCGACATGAAATATGTGGAAAAAATCGGGCTGGTCAAATTCGATTTTCTGGGGCTTCGCAACCTCACGGTGATTGAAAATACCTTGGCACTGATTGCGGGACAAGGCAAAACTCCGCCCGATCTGCTCGATCTCGATTTCAATGATCCGGCAACATACTCGCTGTTGTCTTCGGGAGATACCACCGGCGTATTTCAGCTGGAAAGTTCCGGCATGAAAGACCTGCTGACCCGCCTGAAACCCGCGTGTTTTGACGATATTACGGCGCTGGTCGCATTGTATCGTCCGGGTCCCTTGGACAGCGGCATGGTGGATGATTTTGTGGAGCGCAAACACGGGCGCAAAAAAGTAGAATATCTGGTTCCGCAGCTTGAGCCGATTCTGAAGGAAACTTACGGCGTTATCGTGTATCAGGAACAGGTCATGAAAATCGCCAGCGTTCTTGCCAATTATTCCATGTCCGAAGCTGATGGGCTGAGAAAAGCAATGGGCAAAAAAATTGCGGAAGTCATGGCAGAGCATCGGGGCAGATTTATCAAAGGTGCTGTGGAAAACAAAATTCCGGAAGATAAAGCCACGTTCATTTTCGATCTCATGGAAAAATTCGGCGGCTACGGATTCAACAAATCGCATAGCGCCGCGTATGCTTTGATCGCGTATCAGACCGCGTATCTCAAGGCACATTTTCCGTTGGAATTTATGGCATCCCTGCTCACCAGCGAAATGCACTCGGCTGACGGCGTGGTGAAATTTTTTGCCGAATGCAAGTCTCATAATATCACCGTTTGTCCTCCGGATATCAACTCCGGTGATAAAGGCTTCACCGTCAGAGACGGCAAGATTCAGTTCGGGCTGGTGGCAGTCAAAAATGTCGGGGAAGCTGCGATTGATGTGATTCTGGAAGCCAGAGGCAATACTCCCTTCACCTCGCTGTTCGAGTTCTGCGAGCGGGTGGATTTGAAAAAGGTGAACAAGCGGGTATTGGAAAGCCTGATCAAATGCGGCGCGTTCGATTCTCTCAACGCAACCCGCAACCAGATGATGATTGCTTTGGAAGATGCTTTGGAACACGGGCAGAAATTTCAGAAAGAACAAGCCAGTTCCCAGTTCGGATTGTTCGGCATGGGCGGAGCGCCTCAGGTCATCAGCCGCCCGGAAATGCCCAATGCGCCGGAATGGGATGAAAAAACCCGGCTCACTTTTGAAAAGGAGATTCTGGGCTTTTACATCAGCGGGCATCCTTTAGGCAGATACGAGGCATTGATGAACAAAGTCAGCACTGCCAACAGTCTGACGCTGAAAGACAAGCAGGACGGACAGAAAGTCAGAATCGCGGGAATTGTCAAAAATATTAAGATTATCCGCACCCGAAGAGGGGATGATATGGCTTTCGTTACCACCGAAGATATGCACGGAAGTATTGAAACTACTGTGTTTTCGGAAGTATATACTGCTGCCAACGGACTGCTCACGGAAGATACTGCAGTTCTGATTGACGGAACCGTGCAGAAAGATGAAAATTCTGCCAAAATTCTGGCAAAGGCGATTTATGCGCTTGAAAAAGCAGATGAAATTTTCAAGATCAGCGTCAAAGTCAATCTGGATATGAGCAAAACCGACAGAGATAAGCTTTTGGAATTGAAACGCATTTTCGAGAAATATCCGGGCAATTGTCCCGTGTATCTGCATTTGAGAAATCCGGGAGAGTTCGAGGCAGTGATTGATCCCGCGGTAAAGCTCAATCCTGATCTCGCGCTGAATCAGGAGGTTCAGACTTTGCTGGGCTATGCCGCGGTGGAGATGGGATGATGCTATAGTTTTTGAATTTTATCAGATTTCCGGGCTGAAAGCTCATGACTGCTTAAGCAGGCTTCGGTTTATAGCCGGGCGATTTATCGCTCGGTTATTTTTCAGGTTCGAATAACGATACATCCCTGATCTGCACATTTGCCGGACATGTTTCAACAGCTTTGCCGAACTCTTCCAGAATGCGGGAAAGCGTTTCCGAAATCGGATTTCGGGGAATGGAAATATCATCATTTCCCTGACGATCCAACTCCTCGATCACCCGGCTGATACTCAGATGCTGTATGTCCCGAGCAGGCTGATACGCTGGAATCTTATCGAAAATCATCGAAATCAGCCTGCTGTTGCTCAGTTCACTTAGGATTATGCGTGTCAGATTCATCGGAATATCAAGATGTTTTGCGATATCTTTCTCAGTCATCGGAGGTTCGGCAGATGCAAATTGCCTGACGATCAGATACATCACATTCAGACAAAGCAGGCGCTTCAGTTTCAAACTGAAGCTTCTATATTCGGCAGCAAATTCATATTGCGCTGCATTCTGATGAGCTGCGGATATGGCTGCTCCGAACAATACGATCAGCCAGCTCAGTTGAATCCATATCAGAAACAGAGGTAGAGCTGCAAAACTCCCATAAATCGCATTATAGCTGGCGACCCCGACCTGAAAATGAATATATGCCCACTGCGTGAACTGATATATCGTGCCGCCGATTACACCCGCGATAATTCCCGAAACCACGCTCACCTTGCGGTTGGGCATCAGGATATAAATCAGAGAAAACAACACCCAGATCAGCCCGAAAGGAATCAGTTTGAATCCGAAGGAAATTACATTGCCGAACATGCTGAGAAATCCGATTTTTCCGGTAATCATGTTAACCTGCGTCTGAATAAACACGGTTACACTGCCAGAGATCACCACTATCATCGGGGCAATGATCATAACGGACAGATAGTCGCTGAGCTTTCTGCCGATAGTACGCGCGATATTGATATCCCATAGCGCATTCAGGGCATTTTCGATGTGTCCGAGTACTTTGGCAACTGTCCAGAACAATACTGCAAGACCGACGCCCGCGATCAGCTCGCCTCTGGTATTTTTCAGAAGATTATCGGCAAACCCGATGACTTTCTCGATGATTTCTTCCTGACCCGGAAAATTGCTCAGAAGCTGTGTTTCCAGAATTTTTTCAAATCCAAAGCCTTTGGCAATTCCGAAAGCCATTGCTGCCGCCGGAACAATGGAAAGAATGGTAAAAAATGTAAGAGCGGATGCCCGTAAATCAGGCTGATTCTGCCCGAAAATGCGGATGGCGATAAGAACGATTTTGAACAGTTTCAATGCAAATGCCCGGAACGGAGGAAGAGAATCATCGCGTATTCGCCAGATGTCTCTTTGAATAAACTGCTTTGTATTCAATACCATTCGGAGTATCTTACTGACAATATCTTTGGGATTCAGCATGACAAATCCTCCTGAATAAAATTACGAACAGCTATTATAGCCTCTGAATGCCTTAACGGACAATTTCTTTGGGATCACTTCCCAATACAAAACCGCGAAAAAATCTGATCCAAGACATCTTCCCGAATCTGCTGCCCGGTGATTTCATCCAGCGATGTTATTGCTGCCTGAAGATCAATACTGACAAGCTCGAATGGAATATTATCTTGTAAGCCTCTGATTGCAGAATTGATATGCTCGCGGCTTTTTTCAAGAGCAATCTTATGCCGCAATGACGGAATCACCCGATGATCTTCCTCGTCATTGGAGACAGAACAATGTTCCACGATCCGATTTTTCAAATCATCCATGCCGATATTGCGAAGCGCGGAGATATACACTGTCGGCAGATCAAAGGGGCATGGAGTTTTTTCAGCGATCAGATCGGTTTTATTCATCACCACAATCACAGGCTTATGATACAGGCTCTCATAAATTTTCCGATCTTCCGCGTCTGTGGGGCGGGACGCGTCCAGCATCAGCAGAATCAGGTCTGCTTCATTCACATACTGATAGGTTTTCTGCATTCCGATCTGCTCGATGGGGTCGCTCGTGTCATGCAAACCTGCGGAATCAGCAAAAATAACAGGGATTTGTCCGATCATGAAGCTTTCCTCGATCAGGTCTCTGGTGGTTCCGGCTATCGGCGTTACAATCACCCGGTCTTTTCCCAGCAGACGATTCATCAGACTGGATTTGCCGACATTGGGTTTGCCTGCGATCAGGATTTTCAAGCCTTCTTTGACAAATCGTCCTGCCTGATATCGGGAAATCAGGTCATTCAGGCGAAATATCACTGTATTCTGTAGCTTCGCTATCAATGATTCTGCCGAAATATCATCGCCCACATCTTCTGGAAAATCAATGCCTGCTTCGATTTCGCTGATCAGCGCAAGCAGTTTGTCCCGGACATCCGTGATTTCTTCCCGGATACCGCCGTCAAGCTGCGCGGAAGCAAGTTCAACTGCCCGCTCGCTTTTGGCATGAATCAACTCCATGACCGCTTCTGCCTGCGTCAGGTCAATTCTGCCGCTGAGATATGCGCGTTTGGTAAATTCTCCGGGTTCGGCAAGCCGTGCGCCTTTGCTCAGGACAAGCTCCAGAATGCGTTTGAGAACAATCATGCCGGAATGTGCCTGAATTTCAACCACATCTTCGCCGGTGTAGGTATGCGGGGCTTTCATAACGGCAAGAAGCACTTCATCGAGCTTCCTGCCGTCATTGCCGATAATATGACCGTAATGCAGATGGTGAGAGGTTTGTGAAAAATCCGCTCCGGTTTTTTTGCGGAAGATAGCTGCTGCAATCGGGAGCGCAAGATGTCCCGAAAGTCTGACAATACAGATGCCGCCCCTGCCCTGAGGTGTGGCAATTGCAGCAATCGTGGCATCGTCCATATTATAC
>CAZMDM010000016.1:0-21700 GCA_964564775.1 uncultured Desulfonema sp.
ATCAAGTTCAGAGGATGCAATGCGTATGGTTGCGGTCCTATCAGCCAGACCTATTCCTACTCAATTGATATGAGAACAACGCCGAGCACTCCCACTGCACTCACATCCGGCAGTGCTGTATCAGGTTCGGTAGCGTATCAAGGCTGGAAATATTACACGATCACCACAGCCTCATCGGATACTCAGTTGAAAGTCGAACTGACCGGTTTGTCTGCTGATATTGATCTGTATGTGAAGAAAGGCAGCCAGCCCACGACTTCGGGCTATGATTGCAAATCTGACGCCGGCGGTACAACTTCCGAACTTTGTACGATAGCCAACACCGGAGTCAATACTTGGTATATCGGAGTGTACGGTTATGCCGCAGGAAGTTATACGCTGAAAGCAACATCATCAGGAACAGTAACTTCTTTGCCGGGTACGCCGTCTGTAAGTCCTCCCAACGGAAACTGGACAGTATCGCCTCAGAGTCTTTCTGTCAGCAGCAGTGGGGCAACAAAAATCTATTACCGTATGGTCAATACATATAACGGAAGTACGCCTTCTGTGCCGTCGGATCCGAGTACTTCTGCTTATGATGGCACAATCACCGGTTCGTCCGGTAGTTTCTCATATTACGGAAGTTCCGGTCAGATCAAAAAGACTTACATCAAATTCAGAGGATGCAATGCCCAAGGATGCGGACCCGTCAGTCAGGCTTATTATTATTCGATAGACCTGAGAACAGGAAGTACCACAAGCTATGCGCTTACTGTTTCCAAAACTGGCAGCGGGACGGTAACAAGCAATTATGCCGGAATCAGTTGCGGAACCGACTGCACGGAAAATTACGCATCCGGGTCAACTGTAACGCTGACAGCAACTCCGGCTTCGGGTTATACATTCGGCGGGTGGTCGGGAGCTTGTACAGGAACAGGTGTATGTGCGGTAACAATGAATGCTGCAAAATCTGTTACTGCTGCGTTCAATGCCAATGTTCCGAATTACACCCTCACTGTTGCGAAAACGGGTAGCGGGACAGTAACAAGCAATCCTGCCGGGATCAGTTGCGGAACGGATTGTACGGAGCCTTATGTGTCGGGTAGAAGTGTAACGCTGACAGCAACTCCGGCTTCGGGTTATACATTCGGCGGGTGGTCGGGAGCTTGTACAGGAACGGGTGTATGCACGGTAACTATGAATGCGGCAAAATCTGTTACTGCTGTATTCAATGCCAATGTTCCAAATTACACCCTCACTGTTGCTAAAACAGTAAGCGCAGGCGGTACAGTAACAAGCAGTACTGCCGGAATCAGTTGCGGAACCGATTGTACGGAAAACTACACATCCGGGTCAACTGTAACACTGACAGCAGCACCGGCTTCTGGTTATACATTCGGCGGATGGTCGGGAGCGTGTACAGGAACGGGCGTATGCACGGTAACTATGAATGCTGCAAAATCTGTTACTGCTGCGTTCAATGCTATTGTCACATATAGCCTAACTATGAATAAAGCAGGGAACGGCTCAGGAACGGTAACCAGTAATATAGGGAATATAAACTGCGGTTCAGCTACCTGCTCTTATCCATACACTTTTGGACAGAGCGTAACCCTGACAGCAACTCCGGCAGCCGGTTCCAGTTTTACAGGATGGTCAGGGGATTGCTATGGAACAGGAATCTGCACGTTACCGATGAATGCGGCAAAAAATGTTACTGCGACATTCAGTATCAGCCAGTACACATTTACCGTAACAAAAGCAGGTACGGGCAGCGGCACAGTAACAAGCAGTCCGGCGGGAATTAATTGCGGAACCACATGTTCATATCCGTTCAGTCCCACTACAAGGGCAGTATTAACCGCAGTAGCGTCATCTGGTTCTGTATTTGCCGGATGGTCTGGTGATACATGCAGCGGAACAGGTACATGTGCGTTAAACACGGACAGAACAATAAATGTTACCGCAACATTCAATGTGGCTAACACAAATCCGAATCCGTCCATGTTTTATGATGGTCAGACCGGAAGTACGCTGTTTCTCACTCTTGTTCCCGGTATAGATGGCGGATACAGAAAAGGACAATCCGTAGAGATTCAATACGGGTTTATGAGCGCTAATAAGCCTTGTGAAACTCGTGATGGAACTACGATGTCTCTGATGCTGCGAAGAGGTGCAGGGATTGGCTCGACTATTATTCCAATTAAAGCATGCAATAATGGAATAGACTATAGAGGAGTAATTTCGTGGACTATACCTACAACATTGGAAGACGGGACTGACTATTGGTTTTACTATTCCTATGATTATCGTCCGACATCACCATATCCTGAGGATCGTGCTTTATACAGTATAATAACGCCCAAATTTTCGATAACACAATAATTTATCTGTAAATTCGGTTTTGGGTGAAATGAATTGAAATATCGTGCTTTGTCAGACTTCGGAATGCAAGGCACGATATCTTCAGTAAGTGTATACATTTGAAGCTTTTAAAATATAATGCTATTCACGCCATAAACAACGGATCCACATCCGCAGACATCCGAACTTCCCGATGATGCGCCAAAGAGCTTTTTTTCGCCATCAGTTGTCGGCAGAAATCATGTAGCAGTTTGCTGCTGCTGCTTTTCAACAGCATCTGCCAGCGATGTCTGCCTTCGATTCTGGAAATCGGCGATTCCGTAGGACCCAGTAGCGTAATTACCTGAAACGAATCATTGCTTTTTCTGATTTCCTGAGACAGTCTGCCCAATCCTGCTGCAAATTCCCGAACTTTTTCGTTATCCTCACCGGAAATTCTGATCTGAATCAGCCTTGAAAACGGCGGATACTGCAATGCTCTCCGGCTTTCGATTTCCCTGTCGTAAAACAGCCTGAAATCCTGTTCTTGCGCGGAAAGCACGGTAAAATGATTCGGCGCGTAAGTCTGCAAAATCACCTGTCCGGGCTGATCTCCGCGTCCGGCTCTTCCGGCAACCTGTGCCAGCAGTTGAAAGGTCTGCTCTCCTGCCCGGAAATCGGGAATATTGAGCGTCAGATCCGCACAGATAATACCCACCAGCGTAATTTTTGGAAAATCATGCCCTTTTGCCACCATCTGAGTCCCGATCAGAATATCGATTTTGTGGTTTTTCAAGTCTTTGAGAATATCGAGCAGTGCGCCTTTTTTCGATGTGGTATCTCTGTCCATGCGGGCAATCCGAGCTTGGGGAAACAGAGTTTTTACGGATTCTTCCACGCGTTCTGTGCCAAGCCCCAGAAACTTGATATTGTAAGAGCCGCATGTCGGACACAGGGATTTCGAAGATCGGGTAAATCCGCAGAAATGGCATTTGTACGCATTGTCGGATTTATGAAGCGTCATGGAAATATCACAATGCTCGCATTTCAATGCCGCGCCGCATTCCGCACATACCGGAAACGCAGCAAATCCGCGCCGATTCAGAAATAACAATACCTGATTTCCATCGGACAAGGCTTTGCTCATTGCCTGATGCAGTTCGGGCGTAATAAACCGCCGGATTCCTCGAAAATCTCTGATTTTTCTCAAATCCGCGATATGAATGCGGGGCATGGGGCGTTCCTCGACCCGTGAGGTCAGCTTCAGCTCGGTCAGTTTTCCGATGCAGGCATTAAAATAGGTCTGCACAGACGGCGTGGCAGAACCCAGCAATGCCGGGCATTCGCAGAATTTCGCCCGCACCAGTGCAATATCTCTGGCATTGTAAAGCAGATCATTTTCCTGCTTATATGAGCCGTCATGCTCTTCATCCACAATAATCAGCCCGATATTGTCAAACGGAGCAAACACGGAAGATCGCGGACCCACCGCAATACACGCTTCTTTGCAAAGAATTTTCTGCCACTGAATCCGCCGCTCTTTTTGCGTCAATCCGCTGTGCAGCACTGCCACGCATTCTCCGAAGCGCGCGCGAAATCGGCGTTCGGTTTGAGAAATCAGAGCAATTTCGGGAACCAGAACAATCACCGACAAGCCTCGTCCGATCACTTCTTGGGCAAGTCTGAGATACACTTCGGTTTTGCCGGAGCCGGTAACGCCTGCCAACAGCCATCCTGAAAAGCCTTTTCCGAGAGATCCCGTTACACTGGCAACCACCTGTTCCTGTTCCGCAGTCAGCATTGGCGCAATATCCGGCTCAACTGGCTCTCCCAAAGGATCACGGGATTTCTTTGTTTTAATCGGCTTTTCAGGATTCGGCTTTTTTTTAATCGACATATCGGGCAGAGCGCATTCGATGACCTTGCCGATAGGATAGAGATAATACTCGCTGATCCATTCGAACAACGGAATCATCGAAGCGGGAAATATAGGGGCTTCATCCGAAATCTCCGAAATCTCTTTGATGTCATAGCGATCATCCGGAGTGGTTTCCCGTAAGATATAGCCGATGGTCTGCCGCTTTCCGAACGGAATCCGAACCCGCTTTCCGGGAACTGCTGATTCCGCAAGCGATTCCGGCACGCGGTAGGTGAATGTTCCCTCAACCGGAACCGGCACCGCGACTTCGATGTGTGTCTGCGTATCTGTCATGGTCTGATGGCAAATGCTTATACCGATTTCCCTGTTTTGTCGAGAGAAGAATGTGTCGAATCAAGCAGCGATTCGCAAGACTGAAAATGTGTTGACAAAAACAAAGATATTTTTATAAATTTGTCTATCAAACTAAACATATTTTTATAAATTTATCTGCTTAATGCTATGTATTTCGAAAGAATCATTCAACGGGAAATCCTTGATCTGCTGCAAAATCCGCAGGATCATCGTGTCATTGTGCTTTACGGACCCCGACAGGTCGGTAAAACAACACTGGTGAAAGAAATTTTCAAACACCTGCCCGGTGAAAAACGCCTTATCAGCGGCGAGAGCCTGAGAGAAGAACCCAGAATTTTAGCCACCGGCTGATCGTCATTCGAACTCGCTCATCAGACCGGAGAGCCGTTGGTCGGGCGGAAATGGCAATATTTTCTCTTTCCCTTGGCACAATCGGAATTGTCTTTAGGCAAAAGCAGGGTGGAAATCGAAGCATCCGTAGAAGAACGTATGAGGTTGAAGAACGAGAAGGGCGCTTGTTCGGCTTTGAATTCAAATGGGGCGAAAAAAAAGTCAAACCGCCGAAAGAATGGCTTGAAACTTATCCCGAATCCGCTTATGAAGTGATTACGCTGAAAAATTTTATCGAATTTGTGTTATGATATTGCCTTATTGATGAAGCTTTGCCCTTATCTTCCGAAAAAACTGGAACAGATTATCCATGAGAGCCGCGAATGAAGCTGGAAGCTGTTTTTGATACGAATCTTCTGATTTCATTTTCGGAGATCGGTTTCCATTGTCTTGATTATTCCTGACCGGCAAAATTCTCGTCAATCACACCGGCAGCCAGCGCAAGCCGGGCAGACGCGACTTTGTAATCGTGATATGCCTGATAGAGATTTTTGCGAGCTTGCTCCAACGCAACCTCAGCGTCCATCAGATGAACAATTGTCAACAGTCCGTTTTTATAGCGATCCGATACGATTTTCAAGCCTTCTTCGGACTGAGACAAAGCGGCTTTTGCCACTTCGATGCGCTGCTTTGCACTGTTGGTATTTGCATAAGCCTGACGGGTTTCCACACGGATATTTGCCTCCGCATCCTGACGCATCAGCCCTGCCTGAGTTAGCATGGCTTTGGCTTCATTGACTTTTGCCGTATCCCTGAAACCGGAAAACGCGTTGACTTTTACCATTGCACCGATGGTGTAATTATCCCCTGTTTCAGAGAATTTTTCGGAATTGACTTCATAATTGCCGAAAAGACTGAGGCTTGGCAGATGTGCAGCCTGAGCTTTTTTCACTTCCTCTTCCGCCATAGCGTATCTCTGAATAATTGCCTGATAATCCGAGCGTTTACTCATCGCAAGCTCAAGCCAGTGTTCATAAGGCTGATCCGTGTATGTCAAGATATCGAGCGGAGTAACAAACTCGTATCGGCTATCAGAAGGCTCGCCCATAATTGCATTCAGGGACGCACATGAAATTTCGAACTGACTTTCTGCCTGAAATTTTGCCTGCTCCAGTTCCGCGATGCGGACATTCGCGCGCAGCATATCGCTTTTGACCACAAAGCCGTTTTCAAACCGGCTCTTGACCACTTTGGCATTTGCATTTGCCAGATTGAGAGATTGCCCGATCACATTGAGCGTTTCCCGGCAGAGCAGAAGTCCGGTATATCCGATAACTGCCTGAGCAATGGTCTGCTGTCTTGCCTGCTCCGACATCAGCGCCGCGATCTTATCCGCTATTTTTGCCTGACGAGCTCCGTACCATGTCTGTCCGCTGTCGAACAATGTCCACATCACTGATATTGTTGTGGCAAAATTCTGAATATCCTCCGGGGAATTGAGGCGGTTCGGATCAAAGTCTGCGGATGTGATACGCTCCTGATTGAGCCGGGTTCCAAAAGCCCACATCGGATTGTCCGTGCGGCTGAACGACTGGCTCAAGGATAGTTGCGGATAAAAGCCGGATTGCGCCTGAGTGACACGCTCTTTGGCAGCAATGAGTTCGGATTGAACCGCTTTCAGCCTGGGATTCTGACGAACCGCTTTTTCAATACATTGACTGATCGTCAATAGAGAAGATTCCGCGCTCCATCCCGAAACAGTCATCATCAGAAAAATAATTATGCCTATTGCCTGTAACAATCTCTGCATACACCCTTCCCTGCCGATCATTTTTTTTCCGATTTCCGCTTCCGATAGTCCTCAAACTGCTTGAACCGATCTTCACCCATCGGGCATGTCTGAATAAATTCGATGAAATCTGTAAGGCTGTCCAGTGTTGACGGACTAAGCGTATGTTCCATTCTGCACGCGTCTTCGTCTGCGGTTCTGAAATCGATCTGAAGAATCTCGATCAGAAATTTTCGAATAATTTCATGCCGATACCGCATTTCTCTGCCGATATCCGCGCCCTGATCCGTCAGTTCGACATATTCGTATTTCTCATAGTGAACCAGCTTCCGCTCGTTCAGCGTTTTGAGCATACTGGTAACAGACGGCATTTTGACATCCATTCTTTTGGCAATATCTCTAACCCGCACCACTTTATGGTCTTTTTCAAGCTCATAAATGGCTTCGAGATAATCTTCCATCACAGATGTCAGCGGCTTATCCGCAGGATTGATGGACTTTGTATCCGACATGGCTCTCCATTTTGTTAGAGAAAACTAATATATCAATAAGGTGATAACATGCGTATTGCAGCTTGTCAATGTTTTTTCCGAGCCGAGCCTGTCTTCGGAACGATGCACGGCTTTCCAAAGCATTGGTTGACTTCGACGGTGATATGAGACAGGTCGTGAATATGCTTCAATAATTCTTTATAATGCTTTACCGGCTTGGGGAAATGTGTAACCAGAGAAAGAATGACGGCATAATCATCAGGTCCGACTTTCCATAAATGCAGATCGGAAATGCGGTTGTCCGAATCCGCTTCCACTTTTGCGATGATTTCGGATTTGGTGCTTTCCTCTGCGGTTTTATCCAGAAGAATCGGAGCGCTTTCTTTCAACAATTCATAAGACCATCGCGTGATGACGATAGCGCCGACAATGCCCATTACCGGATCGAGCCACTGCCATCCGAGCATTTTTCCGGCAAGCAAAGCGACAATCGCCAGTACCGATGTCAGTGCATCTGCCAGGACATGGAAATACGCTGCTTTCAAATTATGGTCATGGTGATGATGATGCTCGCAATCATGCTCATGGTAGTGATAATCCTGCAGAAGAAACGCGCTGACGATGTTGATCAGCAGACCGATTGCAGCTACGATAATAGCCTCGTCAAAATAAATTTTCTGCGGATTGACAATACGCTCTGCGGATTCGACAGCCATGATCAGAGCAACCACTGCCAAAGCTGTGGCGCTTGCAAACCCGCCCAGCACACTCACTTTTCCCGTACCGAATACAAACTGAGGATTATTTTCATTTTTCCGGGCATAGCGATATGCGAATATCGTAATCATAAATGCGGCAACATGCGTTCCCATGTGCCATCCGTCAGCCAGAAGTGCCATAGAACCGAAAACAGTGCCTGCGATGATTTCGGCAAACATGGTAACAGCCGTTATCATCAACACCGCTACGGTACGTTGTTCGCCTTTTTCATAACTGTCTGCGAAATTATGGCTGTGCTGCCATGCTTCAAGAGTTTGTATGTGCATACGGGATACCTCCGATGATATTATTAGTTTTAACTAACACAGAATGAATATCCTAATAGCACGAGTTCCGAGCATCTGTCAAACTTTTTCTGATCGTTCCATTCATTAGAGCTCTTTCTAAAGTTCGTTTCTATGCCCCGAAATCAATTTCAGGGCTATAAGCTTAAGCTTGCTTAAGCAGGCTTCGGTTTCTAGCCGGGCGTTTTATCGCTCGGCTGAACTGAACAGTTTTGAAAGAGGTCTATTCATTTTCAGTTGTTTTTCAGATCGAATCATATTAAAGTACTATTATTTTTTTCAACTGAGGAATGTGAGTTGAATCATTTTCTTTACTTATCAAAAGAGGCGCAATCTGCACCATGAAATACACCTGCACAGACTATCGCAAAGAAATGATGTTATTATCCCTGAGGCTGCGGCTTCAGCAGGAAAATCTCACTGAAAAAGAGCGGGCTGCCCTGCTTGAGGAAATCCGAAAACTCGAGCAGCAGATGGGGCTTGCGTGAAAGGCAATTGCACATGGAAATCATCACAGTAACACCGAATCTGTATCTGATTCCTCTGGATCAGAATATCACCGGATTTCATCATTTTATCAGTACATGGGTTTATAAAGGAGATCCGACCTTTCTGGTGGATCCGGGTCCCAAATCTACGATTCCTCTGCTGATTCAGGCATTGGAATCTCTCGGCATCACCCAATTGGATGTGATTCTGCTGACCCATATTCATATTGATCATGCGGGCGGAACCGGCGATCTGATTGAAAAATTTCCGAATACGCCGGTGGTCTGCCATAATTCCGGGATTCCGCATCTCAAAGACCCTGCAAAACTTTGGGAAGGCAGCCTCAAAACTTTGGGCAAAACTGCCGAAGCTTACGGACCCATTGCGGCTGTTCCCGAAGAACTGCTGAAAGATGCTGCGGCATTCGGCGATTTCAGAATCAAGCCCGTAATGACGCCCGGACACGCGCCGCACCATGTCAGCTATGTTTTTGACAAAATTCTGTTTGTCGGAGAAGCCGGAGGAATTCATATTCCGCTGAAAAATCAAACATATCTGAGACCCGCCACCCCACCGAGATTTTTCATGGAAACCAGTATTCAGAGTCTGCTTACGCTGCTGAACGGTTCTTATGATCTGATCTGTTACGGGCATTTCGGCTATAATCGGGAACCTGCCAAGTTTCTCGAATCTCACAAAGATCAGCTCTGCCGATGGCGGGCGATTATTTCACGGGAATTGAAAAAAGGCAACACTCCTGACATTATTGAAAATTGTATCCGGGCATTGCACGCGGAAGACCCTCTGCTTGCCGGATATCAGGATATGGATGAGGATGCCCGATCCCGCGAATACGGCTTTATGAAAAACAGCATCAAAGGCTTTTTGGGCTATCTTCAGGAAAAGAAATAATGCTGTTCGATATCGAAAATCTCTGCTTTGCCTATCGGGATCGGCAGATATTGAAGGGGATTTATCTGCAACTGGAAGCAGGGCATTTTTACGGAGTGGTCGGACCTAACGGCTGCGGCAAGACTACTTTGACCGATCTGCTACTCCGGCACAAATCTCCGTCATCGGGCATCATCCGATATGAAGGCAAAGATTTGACCGCATACTCCAAAAAGGAACTGGCACGAAAAATGGCACTCGTGCCGCAGATATTTGACATGAATTTTCCCTTTCCTGCCGGAGAAGTGGTGATGATGGGGCGGTATCCGTATATTCCCAGATTTTCCGCACCTTCGGCAGAGGATATTGCGGTTGTCCGTGAAATCATGGTGCAGACCGATACGCTGAAATTCGAAGATCGCCTGATGACAGAACTGAGCGGTGGCGAGCGTCAGCGGGTGATTTTTGCCCGTGCTTTGGCGCAGCAGACGCCGGTGTTGTTTCTGGATGAAGCCACCTCGAATCTCGACATCCGGCATACGCTGACACTGATGGAAATTGCCGCGCATCGGTGTGAAAGTGAAGGAAAAACAGCCATTGCCGTGATTCAGGACATCAATTTGGCAGCAACTTATTGCGATTGCCTGATTTTTATGAAAGACGGACAGATTGCCGCATTCGGAAAAACTCAAGATGGGCTGGCCGAAGAAAACCTGAAGCTGGTGTTTGATGTGGAATCCCAAGTGGTTTTCGAGCCTTATTCGAATTCCAAAAAGGCGGTGTTCAGAAGAAAAGCAACACATTCCGCTTCTTGAATTTTTTTGTTGATGTAGCTATGATTAAATGATATTGTTTTTTCTATGGAAACACAAGATGATACTCTCAAAACCTTATTGGATTTAAATGATGAAATATTCAGATTTGATAACGGATTTTGGACTAAATTTGAGGCTCATTTAGTTGATCCCTCAGAGGCTATACCTCACGGGGTCAGGTATTCTCTTACGCTCCATGACCGCTATAATCGTCGTATCTTGGGGTTTGACAATGCACATGCCTATAAACCCAAAACCAAGAAGTACGGTGCAAGAAAGGTTACATGGGATCCAAGCACCGACGCGAGAAAGTGTATCCTTACGAATATGAATCTGCAAGCCAGTTGATAGCAGATTTTTGGGATGACGTGAAGCAGCTGTTGGCACATTAGCGGCGGGGGAGGATTGAAAATCCTCCCTTCGATAATTACTTTCTGGCAAAATTGGGAAAGGTGAGTTATGGATTACAAAATTTTCAAAATCGGCATAGCCTCTTTTGAAGAATACAAAAAGAGAACGTTGGCAATTGCGAAAGGCGAATATAAACCTCTGCCCGATGAACCCAAAATCTGGTTCGAATCATCGCAGTCGGTGACAAATATTCTCCGCTCTTCCGATTGCGATTTTGAATGCGATTGCAGTCATCATACCCAACAAAATGAATCATATCCTTGCGCTGTGGTTGCCTGATTTTGGACAGATTGCCGCGTTCGGGAAAACTCAGGATGTACTGACCGAAGAAAACCTGAAGCTGGTGTTTGATGTGGAATCGGAGGTTTTTTTTTTGAGCCTTACTCCAATTCCAAAAAGGCGGTGTTTAGGCGGAAGGCGATACAGCCCGCATCTTAAGTGTCCGTATATCTTGAACTTACCTGCTTTGTTCTGTATCGGTCTGTCTGATTGAAAAACGTGATATCCGCATAGCTTGCAAATATTTTGCCGGAGTGTTTCACGCCTTTGGGAATGAAATATCGCTGTCCTTTGGAATAAGTTCTCGTTACACCGTCAATGCACAGATCTATTTTTCCGGCAAGCACGATACCCCACTGACTCTCATGCGAATGTTCCGGCAGTTCGAGATCTTCGTCAAACTCCATGAAAATGATCTGATGTCCGTCTCCCTGAGACAGATACGCGGTGATGCCTTTCAAAGGGATATCTGCCAAAGGCAGTTGTTTTATCGGGTCGGGAAATATATCCGACATTTCTGTTCATTTTCCTTTATGATATAGCTGAAAATCAGATTGTCTCACAACTGTCTTTCCATATCAAGACTATATTATGATAAATTTATCTTGATTTCCTGATGCTGACGATATAAATTTGATTGAAAAAGAACATGTTTTTTACAAATAGTGGTTCAATAATTGAGAAAGGAGGAACTATGCGTTTTTTGGATGTCAGAACGGACTACGCGTTTAAAAAAGTATTCGGCTCCGATGAGTCGAAAGATATTCTGATCAGCTTTCTCAATGCTGCGATTGATTTTGCAGACGGAGTGAAAATACAAGACCTGACAATCGTTGATCCGTATCAGATTCCTCTGATCAAAGGGATGAAAGACAGTTATGTGGATGTAAAGGCAGTATTATCCGACAATCGCCGGATTATCGTCGAGATGCAGGTGCTGAACGTAGAAGGATTCGAAAAACGCGTGTTATACAATGCCGCAAAAGCCTATTCTATGCAGCTTGGAAAATCCCAGCCTTATAGCGGCTTGGAGCCGATTATTGCTCTGACGATCACCGATTTCGAAATGTTTGAGGATATCAGATCGGTCATCAGCTATTTTCGGCTGATTGAGAAACAAACTCTGATCACTTACAGCGACGATATCGAACTGATCTTTATCGAATTGCCGAAATTCGTCAAAAAAGAAGATGAGTTGGAAACAATCACCGATAAATGGATTTATTTTATCAAGCATGCCGGAAGCTTGGATATGATTCCGAAAGGATTGGATGAATTGCCGATCAATAAAGCATTTCAGATCGCGAACGTCGCAGGACTGAGCGAAGAAGAATTGGAAATTCAGCATAAACGCAGAGATTTTATATGGATGCAGAGAGGCGCTTTGGAAAAAGCCAAAAAAGAAGGACGGCAAGAAGGACTGAAAGAAGGACTGAAAGAAGGACTGGAAAAAGGGAGGAAAGAGGGGGCAGAGGAAGGAAGGAAAAAAGGAATGACAGAAGCGAAAGCCGAAATTGTCCTGAAACTGAAGAAAAAACAAACTGATATTCATTTTATTGCTGAAATCACCGGGCTGACAACAGAAGAAATTCTTGATATTACAGAATAAGCAACTCATGTATTGACAGAATGCACGAAAATAGATAAGCATATTGAAAAATTGACAGAAAGGAGATGCTATGGATGTCAGGGAACGCATCAAGACTCTTTTGCAGCAGGCAGAGATATATCAGTCTCAGGGGCTTCTGAACGAGGCGAAAAATTCGTATATGAATGCCGGTCAGTTGATAAAAAAGAATGAAGATATGATCAAAAATAAAAGCCTGCTCGGTTCGATTGCTGCAAAGGTACGTGCGATCAATGATGAAATCAGGCGGCTTGACGAGTCTCCGCTTCACAAAGAAATGCCGGAGCAGGTTCAGGAGGTTATCCGAACCAAATTTTCGTTTTCGGCAGACGAAAATCTCAGGGCCTTGGAAGGCGCTGTAGCATTGGCAAAATTCGGGCAGTATAAACGTGCGCTCAAAGAATTTCATACGCTGATGATCAGAGAAGATATCCGTATGGATGTTGCCAAAAATATCATCCGATGCCACATGGCAACAGATATGGTCGAGGATGCGATTGCCCAGTATGTGCAATGGACCTCCGGCTCCCAGTTTTCCGTAACGCAGTTGGGAAAACTTCGGTTTTTTCTGCAAAATATTTTAGAGAAAAAAGGAATCGAGCGGGAACTTCCCCTGCCCGAAGAGACTGCGAAAGAAGACAAAGAATCGGTTCAGGAAGAGGTTTTGGACATCAGTTCTGTGGGGATTACGGTATCGGAAGGTCCCAAAAAAGGGGAAACCATCGAATTCGATGTCAGCTTTCAATCGGGCAATGTGATCAATATTCTGATTTCGAGCAAAGACAGGGAAGTGCTGGAACATCTGAATGTGGGGCTGACTCTGAATCACGTTCAGTTCTATTCGCCGATAGCCATGTTCAACGGTAAAGCAGTGGTTTCTGCAAAATCGAAAATCGAATCGGGACCCAAAGAGGGATATTACAGTCTCGATATCAAAATCAAAAGCATCTGACAATGGCAAATATCAATTTAAAAGATCGGGAAATCGAGTGTAAAATCGTTTACTACGGTCCGGGACGGTGCGGCAAAACCACCAATCTCGAATATATTTTCAAGACCTTTCGCAAACAGGTTACGGGCGATATGGTCTGTGCAAAAACCGAAGGCGACCGCACCCTGTTTTTCGACTTTCTGCCGATGGGTGTCGGCAAGGTCAAAGGCTTTGATGTGCGGATACAGTTATATACTGTTCCGGGACAGGTCAAATATGCGTCCACCCGCAAGATGGTGTTGAGAGAAGTGGACGGAGTCGTGTTTGTAGCGGATTCTCTGGATGTCCGGCGTGAAAAAAATGTCCTGTCATTGAAAGACCTGCATCAGAATCTCAAAGAATACGGACTGAGCATTCTGAAGCTTCCTTTGGTGCTTCAATACAACAAACGCGACCTGTCCGAGCAAGGTATTCCGATCATGTCTGTGGAGCAGATGGAAAAAGACTTGAACCGGCAGTTAAAAGTTCCCTCGTTCGCCGCTAGTGCGGTCAGAGGCGATGGTGTGGGGGATACTCTCAAAGCCATTATCAAACTTACGCTGCAATCTATGAAACAGAAAATGGGATGGTAAAAAGAGGACAAGATGAGCAGTGTGGTCTTATCCGGCAGTCTGAAATTCTTAAGTCTGGGTGATGTGCTGCAACTGATCGGCTCTATCGGCGGTACAGGCGTATTGCGGATTATCAGCAAATATTCTTCCACACCGGGAGTGGTTTATTTTACCAAAGGCAATATTATCAACGCATCCGCTCCTGAAAAAAACGGATTGGACGCAGTGTATATGCTGTTTGGATGGGGCGATGGCGATTTCGAGTTTAGTACGGAAAGCTTCAATGTTCCGAAAGTCATTACTACAAACCGTATGGAGATTATTCTGGACGGACTGAGAATGGTGGATGACGGCGAGATTGCCAAACTGGGTCCCGTATCTTTTGAGAAAAAAGAAATATCATCGGTTCCGGTAATCCGGGGACCGCTGATCGACTATATGTATGTTGCAGATGAAGAAGAATTTCGGGAAGGTCAGACGATCATCAAAGAAAACAAGCATGGCAACTGGGTATGGTCAGTTATGGAAGGCATGGTGGACATTATCAAAGAAACGCCTCAGGGTCCTCTGACGCTTCTCAGAGTCGGTCCTGGATCGTTTATCGGCGGTGTCAGTGCGTTCATGTTTCAGCAAAGCGTCCGAAGCGCGACTGCTGTTGCCGCGAGCAAGGTTCAACTGGGAGTTTTGGACAATCAGCGCCTGACAGAGGAATTTCTGGGCTTATCCAGAGATTTCAAAGATTTTGTCATCAGTCTGGATAGCAGAAGAAAAGATTTGACAAATAAAGCCGTAGAGGTGTATCTCAGACAGGATCATCTCAAAGAGCGTCTTGCCAATAAGAAACACACCATCAAACAGGGACAGAAAGAAGATCAGCTATATCGGATTACTCAGGGAGAGGCGGCGATTGTCAGAAAAATTCCCGAAGGATATGTGCTTCTGGCAGTGTTAAAAGAAGGTGATTTCATAGGACATGTTCCCTTTCTGGATACGGGACATGAACCTTTTTCGGCATCCGTATTCACCTCTGAAAATTTTGAGGCATCCAAAGTCAATAAAGACGGGCTGAACAAAGAATATGACGGACTTTCGCCCACACTGAGAAACCTGATCGAAAGCATTGCCACAACAATATCGGTTACCACCCGGGTGGCATGTGAGTTTCAGCGGAAAAATGCAAAAGAATCTCAGAAAAAAACAAAAAAATAGTTCCAAAACCTGCGGAGTGAAGATATGCAATCCGGCGAAGAAAAAAGAAAACATAAGCGGTTTAATTCGCTGAACCTGTCTTATGTATGTGCTGATGAAAACGGCGATATTGTAAATGAAGGCATGGGCAGAACTCTCAATGTATCCGAATCCGGGATATTGCTGGAAACGCATTTCCCTACGGATAACAGACAGACGCTTTCGCTGTCCATTGCATTCGAGGAAAACCTGCTCAATCTGAAAGGCAAAGTGGTCTATTGCCGGGAGGGACAGGTCGGAAGATATGAGACCGGGGTACAGTTTTCCGCGATAACACCGGAAACCCTCGAAATATTGAAAGCATACATCAAAGCCTTCGAAAGACAGCAGCAGAGGTCTCATACGGTGTTTGCCACGAATTTTACAGGACTCGGAACGATTCGGCGCGGAAAAGTCAGAGATGTATATGACTTGGGAGACAGACTGCTGATGGTTGCCACAGACCGCATTTCCGCGTATGATGTGGTCATGCCCGAGCCGGTTCCTGAAAAAGGCAAAATTTTAAATCAGTTGTCCTTATTCTGGTTCGATGTGATGAAACCGATTGTCAAAAATCATCTGCTCTCGGCAGACCCGGATGAATATCCCGAAGTCTGCAAACCTTTTTCAGATGTATTGGCTGGCAGGAGCATGATGGTCATCAAAGCAAAACCCATTCCCATCGAATGTGTGGTCAGAGGGTATTTATCCGGTTCAGGCTGGGAATCTTACCAAAAAACCGGAACGGTCTGCGGGATAACGCTTCCTGCAGGATTGAAAGAATCCGACAAACTTCCCGAACCGATATTTACGCCATCCACCAAAGAAGAAGTGGGGCATGATATCAACATTTCGTTTGCGGAAACCATTCAGCGTATCGGGCAGGATCTGGCAGAAAAAATCAGAGATTTAAGCATCGCGATTTATAAAAAAGGCAGAGACCTTGCAGATCAGCAGGGAATTATTATCGCGGATACCAAATTCGAATTCGGAATTGTCAACGATGAGGTGATTCTGATTGACGAAGTGCTGACACCAGATTCTTCGCGATTTTGGCCCAAAGACCAGTATCAGCCCGGACGATCCCAGAAAAGTTTTGATAAACAATATTTAAGAGACTATCTGACTTCGATCCGGTGGAATAAACAACCGCCCGCGCCTTCTTTGCCTCAAGAGGTGATTCACAATACTGCCCAGAAATATTTCGAGGCATTCCGATGTCTGACAGGAAATGGGCATGTACTTTGACGAAAATCGGATAAATCTTTCGCAAATCAGCCCAAACGAGTATTTTCGCATTACCACCCGGACGGATTGTGATGATCTGTGTGATTCCGTCCGGCAGATCGGATTAATCAACCTTCCGATTCTTCTTTCTTCCGATACTGATTTTATCATCATATCCGGTTTTCGCAGAATCGAAGCCTGCCGGAAACTCGGTATGACAGAAGTTCGGGCAAAACTTGCCAATGTCAGCAAGATCGAAGCCTTGAAACTCGCGATTTCCGACAATTCATTTCAAAGAACTCTGAATCTGATCGAAATTTCCCGAAGCCTGCGTAAGCTCTCCGATTTTATAGACAATGACAATGAATTGGGTCAGCTTGCCGCATCTTTGGGACTTCCTTCGACACGCTCTCTGATCCGCAAACTCAGAACGCTCTGTCAGATGCCTCGGATTCTTCAGGAAAGCATTTTATCCGAAGCACTGGCTCTGCCGACAGCTATCGAGCTTCAGAATTTCGATCAGGATGATGCAATTGCAATTGCCGAATTATTTATACAACTGATGCCGAGCCTGAATAAACAGCGTGAACTTCTGAGCTTCTTACAGGAAATTTCGATCCGTGACAATATTCCGATCCGCTCTCTGCTGGATGAACTGAACAATCAATTTACGGATTCGGAATCAGATAGAAATCAGAAGCTTAACAAAATCCGTCTATATCTGAAACAGCGGAGATTTCCTGCATTGAGCCGGGCTGAAACCCAGTTCGGGGAATGGGTTAAGAAATCGGAACTCGGTAACGGGATCGAATTGATTCCGCCGAAATATTTCGAAGGCAAAACCTATACCTTTTCGATTCAGTTCTCAAGTCTTGACGAGTTGTATCGGCAAAAAGCGCGACTCGATAAGATTGTCGAAAATCCTCTGCTGAAACACTACTTTTCCGAAAACAGCGGAACAAAATCAAACTGATTCACATCCACCAATCCTTTGTCCGTAAGTTTCAGTGCGGGAATCACCGGCAGAGCCAGAAATGACAGAATCATAAACGGGTCTCTGACTCTGCATCCGAGGGTTGCAGCCGCATCAATCAGTTTGTCCAGCTTGTCTCTGACTATGGAAATCGGCTCTTCCGACATCAGTCCGGCAATCGGCAGTGGCAAAGATGCAAGCACCTTCTGATTGCAGACTGCCGCAAGTCCGCCGCGCATCGCAATAACGGTTTCTGCTGCGGCTTTCATATCCGCATCGTTTGTCCCGACCGCAATGATATTATGCGAATCATGCGCCACGCTCGATGCCAAAGCGCCCTGCTTTAACCCGAATCCTTTTACAAATGCTTTGCCGATATTGCCGCTTGCATTGTGCCGCTCGATCACCGCAATTTTGAGAATATCCCGATCCGTATCCGAAATAAGCTGATTTTCCGAAATTTTCGCATCTGCAAATGCTGCATCGGTAACAATCTGATTTTCAATCAATTCGATTACTCTGATGCGATTGCCGAGAGCCGAAATCGAAAAATCAAGCTTTTCAGTCTTGACATTCATCGAGACCGGACAGAACGGCAGCGCAGGTTTTGAAATATCAGGATTCATCTGTCCGTTTTCAGCAACCAAGGTTCCTTTACAATACACCTGTTCGGCACGAATATTGTACAGATCGGAAAATACAATCATATCCGCTTTTCTTCCGGGTGAGATTGCGCCTGCATCCCGGATACCGAAATATTGCGCGGGATTGAGTGTTGCCATCCGAATCGCCATGATCGGATCAATGCCGTTTCTGACAGCTTCCCGAACTATCGAATCAATATGCCCTTCGGACAAAAGATCATGCGGATGCCGGTCATCCGTACACCACATCATCCGAGAATAAGTATTTTCACTGACCAGCGGCAGCAGAGTTTTCAGATTTTTCGCACCCGTGCCTTCACGAATCATGATGTGCATTCCGGCACGCAGCTTTTCTTCGGCTTCTTTGAAAGTCGTGCATTCATGGTCGCTGGAAATTCCCGCGCTCAGATACGCAGACAAGTCTTTACCGCTCAAGCCCGGAGAATGTCCGTCAATGGGCTTGCGATGGTGTTTGGCAAGTCTGATTTTGGCAAGAACGCCGGAATCTCTGAAAATCACGCCCGGATAATTCATCATTTCTGCCAATGCAAGGATTCTGTTTTCGCGGATCAATGAAGAAAGCTCTTCGGAACCGAGTATCGCGCCGGCAGTTTCGAGATGCGTTGCTGGAACACAGGAGGGCAGAGTGTAGTACACATTCATCGGCTGATTTTCAGCAGACTCCAGCATATAACGGATGCCTTCGATGCCCAGCACATTGGCGATTTCATGCGGATCCGCCACGACAGTTGTTGTTCCGCAGGGCAGTACTGCACGGGCAAATTCGCTGACGCAGACCATCGAGCTTTCGATATGAACATGCGGATCAATAAAGCCGGGCGCAAGAAATTTCCCGGACAGATTGACAATCTGCTTTGCCGGATAATCGCCGAATCCGACAACATATCCGTCTGAAACCGCAACATTGCCTGAAATGATTTCTCCTGAAAACACATTGATAATCCGCGCATCAGTGAACAATATATCTGCCGCAATCTCTCCACGGGCAGCCCGAATGACAGTGTTGAGATTCATAGCTTGCCTTTCGTATCATAAATAAATTAATCACAACAATCTGCTTCTTCCGATGAGTTCTGATAGTAATAGACTGAAATAATTTATTTATCATCTCAGTTCTCCGATGTCAAACGAAAAATCTCCATGCTCCATGAATGAATTCATGATCTGTTTATCAAAAACGCGGAGTGCCATGATTCTGATTCATCTCTTGCCTTTGAAAATTCAAAATGTTATTATTCTGATCATGTCAGAAACATACTGGGAACAGCGTTATCAATACGGGCATATTCCGTGGGATACCGGAAAGCCGGATTTCAACCTGATCAGCATGGTGCTGAGGCGCCCGATCATGGCGTGCAGAACATTGGAAATCGGCTGCGGAACCGGCAGTAATGCGATATGGCTGGCGCAGAACGGGTTTACCGTAACCGGAACCGATATTTCCGAAACAGCGATTCAGATGGCAAGTGACAAAGCTCTGATGAAAGGGGTGAAGTGTCAGTTTGTCCGGGCGAATTTTCTCAAAGATGAAATTTTCGGACAGCCTTACGGATTTGCATTTGACCGAGCATGTTTCGACTGCTTTGATACAGATGAGGAACGCAGTCTGTTCGCCCGGAATGTGTGGCGGCATCTGAGAAACGGCGGACTGTGGCTCAGTCTGATCGGAAGTGCGGATGCACTTGTTTATGATGACAGCACTCCCCGAAGAACCGCCAAAGATATTGTGGTGGCGGTAGAGCCGCTGTTCGAGGTTCTGTGGCTGACCACCATTTATTTTGATTCCAATCGCCCCAAGCAGCCCAGAGCATGGGAATGCCTGATGCGGAAGCGAAAAGAAGCCTCTGTTTGCACTTGACATATCAGCGCGTTATGTAATACATTTTTTGTATTGAAATCATAACCTTCATTACATTGCCGTTTTATGACGGAGGATGAGTATGTTGAACACTGTTATCTACGGAACATACACGATCAGAGATATACTTCCGTTTGTTATCGGAATCGTTGCGTTGTGGATTTTTTGGAAAATCACCAAATCATTGTTCAAAACTGAAGAAGTCAGCAAACATCGCCAGATCGTGCGCTGCCCCGGATGCGGATGGCAGGGACAGGTGAGCCGATATGCAGGCAGGTGTCCCCAATGCAATGAACCTCTGGGAGACCGCAAGGCAAAGCCTCTGCGTTAGGAGTCTGAATATTGAATCGAAAACTTGTTGTTGCCATTTCGGGCGCGTCCGGCACAATTTATGGTATCCGACTGCTCAAAGCATTGCTGAATATGCCGATGAATATTTATCTGGTAATTTCGGACGCGGGCTATAAAGTTCTCAAGCATGAATCAGGATATGACGGCGGTGCGGCAACCGCATCATTTATCAATTTTCTTGAATCTCAGGGCACTGAGTTTCATAAAGACGCGCGGCTGAATCTGTATGAAGCAGATGACTTATTTGCGCCTCCGGCAAGCGGTTCGTTCCGCCATGACGGCATGATTGTCGCTCCGTGTTCCATGAAAACCCTTGGCGCCATCGTATCCGGCATCTCGGATAATCTGATTCATCGGGCTGCGGATGTCTGTGTAAAAGAAAGGCGTCCGTTGATTTTAGTTACGCGGGAAACCCCGTTGAGTCCTATCCATCTGAAAAATATGTATGAAGCCTCTATTGTCGGCGTAACCATCATGCCGCCCTGCCCCGGATTTTATGCCCATCCCAAGACTATCAACGAACTGACCGACTTTTTCATCGGAAGGCTACTGGATCAGCTTGATATCGACCATAAATTATCCAAGCGTTGGGGAGACAAAGACTGTGGAATGTGAACTTCTGACTTTTCATGACTGGCTTGTGGAATTGCGGAGACATTTTCACCGCTTTCCCGAACCTGCATATCAGGAAGAAAAAACCGGCGCAAAAATCTGCGAAATATTGACTTCTTTTAATGTCCCGTTTCACACCGGAATCGGAAAAACCGGCATTGTGGCGCGTCTTAAAGCAAAAAATCCGGGAAAACAGCGAGCATTCCGGGCAGATATGGATGCGCTGAAAATGGAAGAGGCAAATGATGTTCCCTACAAATCCCAGCATCCGGGACTCATGCACGCGTGCGGACATGACGGGCATATCACGATAGCACTGGGTATTATCCGATATCTGATCGAAAGCGGCTGGAAAGAGACGGGACAAGGCGAAATCCTGTTCATTTTTCAGCCAGCCGAAGAACGCGGCGGCGGCGCAAAAGCCATGCTGGATTCCGGTTTTTTCGATAACGAACCTGTGGAAGCCATATTCGCAGGACACATGCACCCCGAATATCCCGCAGG
>CAZMDM010000017.1:0-6343 GCA_964564775.1 uncultured Desulfonema sp.
AACAGTTGTCTGTCGACAGGCGGATCTCCCGGAGAAAGTTCGGGGCAACCATAAAAGTTCAGATTACCTCCCCATTCGATGATCGTGCTGTCAGATGTGCGCCGCAGAGATGCGGTAGATCGGTTTTTGTTACTCAGATCACAGATATAATCGACACCCGGAGATGCAATATCGGGCATATTCGATTCCTTTATCTGCGTTTGTTTTTGGGTTTCTGATGCCGGGCAGAGAGAATCGGCGTGTTGACAACCAATGCGGAAAGATCATCGGAGCGGCGGATATCGAGTTTCAAGGCTTCTTTGTCAATTTCGAAATACCGCGAGACAACTTCGACAATATCCCGGTGCAGATTACTTAAAATATCATCACTGACTTCGAGTTTGTCATAAATCAGGGCAAATTTGAGCCTGCGTTTGGCAACGTCTTTGCTGGTCTCGTTTTTTCCGAACACTTTGCGGAATAACCCTTCGAGCATGGATTGCCTCCTTATTTCCCGAAGCCGAGCTTATGGCTGATCTTTTTCCAAAAACCGCTCTGAATCTGAGGGATTTCTATGGGAATATTTTCCCCCGTAATTCTCAGCGCGATTCTGCGGAATGCCGCACCTGCTTCGGAATCTTTCTGGATCACCAGAGGCACTCCCGTATTGCTGCATACCACAACCTGAGTATCCATCGGCACCAGACCGATCAGCTCGACCGATAAAACCTCCACCATATCTTGATGATTGAGCATGTCCCCGCGTGCCACCATTTCGGGAACAATCCGGTTGACAACCAGTTTGGGCGTAATGGAGCGGGCATATAACAGACCGATCACTCTGTCCGCATCCCGCACCGATGCCACTTCCGGCGTGCAGATCACAATGGCTTCATCTGCAGCAGCTACCGAATTTTCGAATCCCCGCTCGATGCCTGCGGGACAATCCATGAGAATATAATCAAATTCACGGCGCAACTGTTCGCTGAACCGGATCATGCCTTCTGGACTCAGCGCTGTTTTGTTATCGCTTTGGGATGCGGGAATCAGATACAGATTTTCAATGCGCCGGTCTTTGATTGCCGCCTGTTTGAGCTTGCATCTGCCTTTGACCGCATCCACAATATTGAACACAATGCGGTTTTCAAGACCCATCACCACATCCAGATTTCTCAGCCCGATATCCATATCCACGACCGCTACCTTTTTGCCTTCCAATGCCAAAGCCGCTCCGATAGATGCCGTAGCTGTGGTTTTGCCCACACCGCCTTTTCCCGATGTGACGACTATGATTGTTCCATCCACAACCGTCTTCCTTAATTTGTGTTGTATTTTCTTTAATCTATTGCAAGGTTTCGTGTCTTATGTCAAGAAAAATCAGGATAAAACTGAAAATTGACAATCTGTGTAATACAAATTCGCTATCAAACATTATTTTCTCAACACTTTCCGAATCATTTTTGCCATCTCGCTTCGGATCACGGGTTTCATCAGATATCCTTTGATCCCGAACTCTTCCGATTTTGCTCCGTTGATCTGCTCGCTGAAGCCGGTACAGAGAATGATCGGCATATCTGCTCTGATTTCCAATATTTTTTTGGCAAGCTGCGCTCCGGTCATGTTCGGCATGGTCATGTCGGTAATCACCAGATCGAAGCTGTCCGGCATCTTTTCAAAAGCTTTGAACGCTTCCGAACTATCCGCGTAAGGTATTACCCGATAACCGAGTTCTTCAAGCATCTGCCTGAGCATGTTCAGAATTGGCACCTCGTCATCTGTCAGCAGAATCCGCTCGCTGCCTGTGGGAACGGATTCATCGGAAACCGCGGTCTTTCGATCCGAAATATTTTCATTTTCCGCCGCGGGCATATACACATGGAACACTGTTCCTTTTCCCGGCTCACTATATACTCTGATATGCCCGCCCATCTGCTTCACAATTCCGTGAACCACCGATAGTCCGAGTCCGGTTCCTTTGCCGACCGGCTTGGTGGTAAAAAACGGATCGAAAATTCTTTCGAGTATATCTTTTGCAATACCGATGCCCGTGTCGCTGACAGAAAGCTTCAGATATGTTCCGGGCAGAGACCCGGGATAAGCTCTGAGATCATCTGCTCCGAGTTTTGCTTCTGTCAGAGTTACCTCCAACAGACCGCCGTGATCCTGCATGGCATGGTAGGCATTGGTGCATAGGTTCATGATGATCTGATGAATCTGAGTCGGATCAGCAAGCACCGGATTACAGTTCGGGTCAATATTCTGGGACAATTCTATCGTGGTCGGCAGCGTGGAACGGATCAGTTTCAGTGCTTCTTTGACCACAGGCTGTATTTTCAGGATCATTTTCTCATTTTCACGCTGGCGGCTGAACGTAAGAATCTGATTCACCAGTTCTTTGGCTCTGAGAGCTGCTTTCAGAACTTCACTCAGATTCTGATATGCCATACTGTTGCTGGGCAGATCATCCATCGTCATTTCGGTATAGCCCAGTATCGGGAACAGAATATTATTGAAATCATGGGCAATGCCTCCGGCGAGCGTGCCGATGGCTTCCATGCTCTGTGCCTGTCTGAGCCGAAATTCGAGCTTTGCCTTTTCTGCTTCTGCCCGCTTGCGCTCGGTGATATCGCTCAACATGCCCATTGAGCCTATGACTTTTCCCTGACTATCACGAATCGGACTGGTCGAATTGAGTGTCCACAGCGCTGAACCATCTTTTCGGATGAAACAACGTTCCACAATCTCCCCGACTCCGTTCTGCCGACATTGCAGGGATACTCGGGCTTCCTGATGCTGACTCGGATCAAGAAATTGAAATACATCAGCCCCTTGTATCTCTTCAACTGTGTATCCGAGCATATTTGCCATGCGTTGATTGATAAAAAGAGTTTTACCCTGCAGATCAACCAGCCAAATTCCTTCCATAGCAGTTTCGATAATCAAGCGATATTGTTCCTCACTTTTCCGCAGCCTCTCCTCTGCCAGTTTGCGCTCCGTTATATCCTGTATGACCCCTGTGATTTTCAAAGGCTTGCCGTTGATGTCTCTTTCCAATTGAGCAATAGAAATGATAGTCTTCCTCTCGTTGGTATTTTTTGTAATAATATCAAATTCTAAATTGTAGTCTGCATCTTTTTTGATCAGATCAAGCAATGCCTGATGCACTCTTTCTCTTTCCGGGATGCAGTTTTCTACTTCCTCTGTGGTAAAATGCTCGGAATCAAGGGCAAATCCGTATATTTTTTTGGCTTCGTCAGACCCCCAGAAATGAGTTGTCTGGATATTATACTCCCAATTTCCTACTTTACCCAGTGTCTGTGCTTTCCGGTATCGTTCTTCACTTCTTTTCAGAGCATCTTCTGCCAGCTTGTTCGATATAATATCCCATGACATATCTGCCAATTCGGAGACAATCCGAACATCTGCTTCCGTGTAATCCGAAGGTTTATTTCCGATACCGATAATTGCCGTGATGCGATTGCCCCGAATCACCGGCAGAGTTAATTCCCGGATCACCGGAGCATGACCTTCGGGCATTCCTTTGCGATGAGTCAGAGAGGAATAGTCGTTATGAATCACCGGCTTTTGCTGACGGACACAATCCGCCCATACCCCCGCTTGTTCAACCAGATAATGCGCTCCTTTCCCTTCGGCAGTACACATATTTTTCATGGTATTGCCGGACCACATCTGAAGTGTCAGGATTTTCTGATCCGCACTGAGAAAATGGAAAAAGCCGATCCGGCTTCCGGTAAGCTGCTCTGCTTTATCGAGCGTATATTGAAGCAGTTCGTCCAGTGTATGAGAATCCGCATATTCTCTCAAATGCAGTCGCGTATAAAGAGCCTCTTCCGCCTGCTTGCGCTCGGTGATGTCCCAAAATGCCCCGACAGCACCCCTTACGTTGCCGTTTTCATCGAATAACGGAACAGCGTTTCCCAATGCAGGTACCTTCCGTCCATCCGAAAGATCATAGATGAATTCCTGATTGAGTACCGGCTGTCCGAGAGCAATGGCTCTTTGCATGGGGAGTTCTTCTGCCCGAAATTCCGTGCCATCTGCTTTCAGATGTCTGATACGAAGCGCTTTGCCTGCCTCGGCAGCAGTCTGCGATACATTCGTTCCTTCGGGAATACCGAAAAGTTCATTGACAGCACGGTTTCCGGTGATGAGTCGGCATTCCGGGTCAGGAGCAATCCACACCAACGCAGGTATAGCATCCAACACAGTGGCAAGCTCTTCGCTTTTCCGGCGCAACTCTTTCTCGGCATTTCTGCGCTCGGTGATGTCATCGAAAACAGCCGCGAAATATCCCTTTTTGGGGCTGTATGCGGATATGGTATAGAATTTCTGCTGCGGTTCCGCATACACATCAAACCTGACCGATTTTCCGCTTGAGGCAACCTCTCCGTAAATAGAAATAAAATCAGGATCATGCTTCTCAATTCCGGGAAGTACCTCCGTTACCCGTTTTCCGATAATCTCTCTGCTCAAGCCGGTATGTTTTTCAAACGCGCTGTTGATCTCCAGAAAAATATAATCTGTCGGTTTGCCGTTCTCATCGAAGATGATCTGATGATAGGCAAATCCGCTGATCATATTCTCGAAAAGAGAACGGTATTCCCGAATATTTTCCCTTAATGCTTCTTCTGCCTGCTCGCGTTCGAGTTCGCCTGAAGCACGCATTGCCACAAGTTTCAGGACTGTTTCGATAATATACGGATTTGTAATCGGCTTTCGCCAGATCAGAGCGATCAGTCCGATAGGCTGTCCATCTGAACTCCGCAGAGTAGTTCCCATATAGCCCTCGGCATTCATCTGCTGAAGCACCGCATCTTTCGGAAACAGATAACGCACGCCTTTGGGATAAGAACAGATCGTTTTACCCACCACATCGCCACACGGCGTGTCTTTCAGGCTATATGTTAGATTATCTTCGAATTTGCCGTCATGCCAGACCGCTAAGGTATGAGCAGACAGATTATGATCTTCCAGTCTGTCGATACAGACATAATCCGCTTCCAGTTTTTCAGCCAGATATCTCGATAGAGACCGGAAAAAACTCTCACCGGCAGCTATATGATCGTAGCGCAGCAGAAACGATTGTATTTCTTCGATCAGCCTGCGCTCGGTAATATCCTGAACATAAGAAATAAAATACAGAGGTTTTTCCTGATTATCGCGAATGATCGAACTGCTGACTTTTCCCCAAATCATATTCCCCTGTTTGTGAATATACTGTTTTTCGAATTCAGCATGACTTATCTCACCGGATGCGGCTTTTTTTATAAATGTCGGGCTGATATTCCGATAGTCGGGATGTGTGATTGTATTGACATTCATCCCTTCGAGTTCCTGTTTGCTATAGCCGAATATTTCACACATCCGCCGGTTAACCGACAGAAGCTGTCCATCTGTACTAACCAGACAAACACCGATATACGCATTCTCAAAAGCCAGACGGAAGTGTTCTTGACTGTGTTTCAGCAATTCATCAGTAGCCGGTTCCGAAATCTTCTGCCTGATCTTCAGAATCGCAATAAGCAATAAAAAGAACAATACGCTGATAATAATGGTATGAAGTGTTTCCGATTCACATAGATTCATCCGTTTTTCTCCTTCCCTATTTCGGATTGACTAAACATCAAATACCTTAAATTCCCGATTTCCGAAACAGTAAATGACATACTGAGATATTTTTGCTTCGGGAGAAACTCTTCTCAATATCCGCGATATCGCCTGTCGGATCGATAATCTGCGCGAATTCAGGAATAGCAGATTCTGCATGGTTTCCAGTCTGGCAATATACGGAGTCTTATCCACGAAGTAGCCGTTATCGCGGACGACTTCTTCATAATTCGCGTTGGCGTATAAGATGCGCTTTTTCATAATCCGATCTCCCTTCTCGTTTCTCAGTTCTCAGCTCTTCCAATACTTTACGAATCGTTTTTGCCATTTCGCGTCTGATAACCGGCTTCATCAGATAGCCTCTGATGCCCAAATCTTTCGATTTTTCAGCATTGATGTTTTCGCTGAAGCCAGTGCAGAGGATGATCGGAATATCTTTTCTGATGTCAATGATTTTTCTGGCAAGATATGCGCCGGTCATGTTCGGCATGGTCATGTCGGTAATCACCAGATCGAAGCCGTCCGGTTTATTCTCAAATGCTTTGAATGCCTCCACGCTGCTGGTGCGGGGACTTACCTTATATCCGAGTTCTTTAAGCATCTTATGCAGCATATTGAGAATCGGCTCCTCATCGTCAACCAGCAGAATCCTCTCGCTGCCCGTAGGAATCGGATCATCTCTGCCCGAAGTATCGGGTTTGTAGGCAGTTTCAGATGTGATTGCAGGGATATATAC
>CAZMDM010000018.1:0-9482 GCA_964564775.1 uncultured Desulfonema sp.
CCGTAATCCTTCCGAAAGAAGAAGACCATACCGAAACTCTTCGGAGAACTCCCGAACCCGCGCCACCTCAGCCGCCGATTCCCCGTAAAGCATTGCCGGCAAAAGAATATGAGCCGGAAGATAGCTTTACTGCGGAAATCATGAAAGAACTTCTTCCAGTCAAAAAAGAGCAGATGCTTAAAGCTGTCGAAAGCAGAACTATTGAAAAAGTTGTCGAAGAAGCTCCGCAGGAACCGGAAATTATAGAAGGCGAAATCTTCGAAGAAGAGGAAAAGGAACTGCTGAAGTTCCTAGAAATGGATCTGACGCCCATTGATCTTCCTGAAGCCAAAGACAAAGACGAGGATGATACGGGACTCGGCGTTGAAGACGAATATGTGCCGATTGAGGAAGTGATCCGAAATCCGCAGGAAGGCGAAGGCACGGTTATCGAAGAAATGATTCGTCCGATATCAGAGGCTGCCGAATCGAGACCTGGATCTGCGGTATATCTTTCGATTACGCCCGAACAGATGGAAGCCGCATTGGAACGGGTGATTCATAAAGTATTTTCCGAAAAAATAGAGCATATCGTAACTCAGGTGATTGAAAAAACATTTACCGAAGAGCTTGAAAAAAAGCTCAGAATTATTCTGACACAAGACGATGAGAATCGTCGCTGAAATATTGAGGAGCAACTATGAACAACAACCTGCCGGATAAGTCATACTCACCGCATGAGGTGGAAAAACGCTGGTATCGGTTTTGGGAAGAACAGGGTCTGTTCAGTGCGGACGAGAATGGCGGAACAAGAAATTTTTCGATAGTGATTCCGCCGCCCAATGTAACCGGTGTTCTTCACATGGGACATGCGCTGAACAATACCTTGCAGGATATCTTGTGCCGGTATCGGCGATTGTGCGGGGACAGTGTGCTGTGGATGCCCGGAACCGACCATGCGGGAATTGCCACCCAGAATGTAGTGGAACGCCAGTTGGCTGCGGAAGGGAAAGATCGCCATGAACTGGGGCGGGAAAAATTTATCGAGCGGGTCTGGGAATGGCGAAAGCAATCCGGCGGCGCAATTATCAATCAGCTCAAACGATTGGGCGCATCCTGCGATTGGGGCAGAGAACGCTTTACCATGGATGAAGGCTTGTCTCTTGCGGTTCGCAAAGTATTTGTACAGTTGTTTGAAGAAGGGCTGATTTATCGCGGTAATTATATCATCAACTGGTGCAATCGCTGTTCCACCGCATTGTCCGATCTGGAAGTGGAACATGAGGAAGTTGACGGCAATTTCTATCATATCCGCTATCCCTTTCCCGGATCATCGGAAGGAATCGTGGTTGCCACCACCCGCCCCGAAACCATGCTCGGCGATACGGCTGTGGCAATTCACCCGGATGATGAACGATATCAGGGCATTGCTTATGATAAAGTGATTCTGCCTCTGATGAATCGCAAAATTCCGATTATCCGGGACAGTTATGTCAATATCTCTGTCGGAACCGGCGGTTTGAAAGTAACTCCTGCACATGATCCCAATGACTTCGAACTCGGACGGCGCCACAATCTTCCGGCGGTCAAAGTCATCGGCGATGACGGGCGCATGACTGCTGAAGCCGGAAAATTCGAAGGCATGGATCGCTTCGAATGCCGCAAAGCCGTTGTCAAAGAGCTTCAGGCGCTCGGACTGTTGGAAAAAATCGAGCCGATTCATCACAGTGTGGGACATTGTTATCGTTGCCATACGGTGGTGGAACCGAACCTGTCTCAGCAGTGGTTTGTCAATGTCAAACCTTTGGCGGAAAAAGCCATTGCTGCAGTCAAAGAAGGAAAAACCCGCATTATTCCCGAAACATGGGCAAATACTTATTTTGATTGGATGTACAATATCCGGGATTGGTGTATTTCGAGGCAAATCTGGTGGGGACACCAGATTCCTGCGTGGACTTGTCAGAAATGTCAGAAGCTGACCGTAGCCATGAACGCACCTCAGACCTGTCCCGACTGCGGAGATACGAATCTGGTTCAAGATAACGATGTGCTAGATACATGGTTCAGTTCCGCGCTTTGGCCCTTTTCCACCATGGGATGGCCCGAACAGACAAAGCTGCTGAACTCGTTCTATCCGACATCGGTATTGGTAACTGCCTTTGATATTCTCTTTTTCTGGGTTGCCCGGATGATGATGATGGGCATTCATTTTATGGACGAAGTGCCGTTTAAAGATGTCTATATTCATGCGCTGGTCAGAGATGAAGACGGGCAGAAAATGAGCAAATCCAAAGGCAATGTGATTGATCCTCTGGTGATTATTGATCATTACGGCACAGACGCGTTCCGATTCACGCTTGCCGCATTTGCCGCTCAGGGCAGAGATGTGAAAATGTCCGAAAAGCGGGTTGAGGGATATCGGCATTTTATCAACAAACTCTGGAATGCCGCACGATTTGCCCTGATGAATCTTACAACAGAAGCGCTTGAATCCCATCAGAAAATCAAGGGGAATCTGTCGTTGCCCAATCGCTGGATTTTATCCCGATGCGCTCAGACCGCCAAGACCTCTGCGGAAATGCTGGATGCATATCATTTCAATGAGTCTGCCGGCGTGTTGTATAAGTTTGTGTGGCATGAATTTTGTGATTGGTATCTCGAAGCCATCAAACCTGCGCTGTATGGCAAACTCGGACAGAAAGAGCAGGAAGAAACCATGATGGTTCTGTGGCGGGTGCTGAAAGATACGCTGATCCTGCTTCATCCGTTTATTCCGTTTGTTACCGAGGAAATCTGGCACAAATTGCCCCAAACCTCCGGCTCGATTATGAAAGCAGCGTATCCGACAGACATGCCGACATTTCCCGATGCGGAAAGCGAAATGGAAGTGCTTATCGGTATGATTACGGCAATCCGCAATATCCGAGGAGAGATGAATATCGCTCCGTCCATGACTTTGAACGTTTTTATTCAAAGCGCGGACGAGAATATCCGTAAAATCACGAATGCTCAGAAAGAAATGATTCTCGATTTGGCAAGGCTGAAATCTCTGACGATTTCCGAACCCGGACCCAGACCCAGAGGCGCGGCAACGGCAGTGGTTCAGGGTGCAACGATCTTTGTGTCTTTGGAAGGCATTCTGGATGTGGCTCAGGAAATCCGCCGCCTTGAAAAAGAAATCGGTAAAATTGACACAGAACTGATTGCTGTGGTGAAAAAATTACAGAATGAAGATTTCCTTGCCAAAGCACCGGAAGATGTTGTGGAAAAAGTTCGGGAAAAACATGACGCACTGGTTGAGAAACAGGAAAAACTTCAGGCAAATCTGGACAGAATCAAGGCATTTGCAAGTTGAGGATTATGTATTCCGTAAAGCGACTGATTCAGACCGCATTGGATGAAGATATCGGATCGGGCGATATCACGACAGACAATCTTGTTCCGCCCGATCTGATCGGCAGAGGTATTATTATTGCCAAAGAAAATCTGATACTTGCCGGACTCAATGTGGCAAAGCAGGTATTTGAAGAACTCGATCCGCATATCTCGTTTTCCTCGAATTTTCAGGATGGTCAGGAAATTCGGAAAGGCGAAATTGTTCTGGAAATTTCCGGAAAGATGCGGATATTGCTGATGGGTGAGCGAACCGCTTTGAATTTTCTTCAAAGACTTTCCGGCATTGCCACGCATGTCCGATCTTTTGTGAATCTGATCCAAGACAAGCCGGTGAAGCTCGTAGATACCCGCAAGACCGCTCCGGGGTGGCGGGTATTGGAAAAATATGCGGTTCGCATTGGCGGTGCGTACAATCATCGTATGGGCTTATATGACGGGATTCTGATCAAGGATAATCATATCGCAGCCTGCGGCGGAGTTCGAAAAGCTATTGAAAAAATTCGTGAAAACATTTCACACCTGCTAAAAATCGAAGTGGAGGTGTCGGATAAAGAACAGCTTCAGGAAGCTTTGGATGCCAAAGCCGATGTGATTATGCTGGATAATATGAATGTCGAACAAATCAAAGAAGCGGTGTTATTTATCAATAAAAGAGCCATTGTCGAGATATCCGGAGGTGTTACGCGTGAAAATCTGCTGATGCTGTCCGATACCGGCGTAGATATTATTTCTTCCGGTGCATTGACACATTCGGCAGTCAGTGTTGATCTGAGTATGAGGATGGAGAGGGAATAGGAGAGAATCATGTTGAAGCGTATTGCTATGGACTGCTCTTTCGCTCCATCAAAAAAATGCTCCGTAATTTTTCTCTCCTTTATTTATTTGAATAATTTTTAGCATGTTTTTCATAGCTCTTAATAAGCTAAAACAAATAAGACAGAAATAAAAAAGCCGCCCGAAGGCGGCCCGGAGTTAGGTTATGGACAACTCTCTGAGTAAAGAACGCTCAGATGTTGTCGGGAGGTATCTTAATCACAAAGCTCGATCAGAGCCGCAGCGCCCATTCCTCCGCCGATGCACATGGACTCGACACCGTATTTCGCGCCGCGTTCTTTCATGTTGGCAATCAGCGTGGCACAGAGTTTCGCGCCGGTGCATCCCAGCGGATGACCCAATGCGATTGCACCGCCGTGAATATTGACTTTGTTCATGTCAAGACCCAGTTCTCTGGCGCAGTAAATCGCCTGAGATGCGAAGGCTTCGTTGAGTTCGAATACGCCGATGTCTTTGATGTCCAAGCCTGCCAGTTTCAGCAGTTTGGGAATCGCATATCGGGGACCTACGCCCATTTCATCCGCCCGGCATCCGACAGTGGTGTAACACTTGAATTTTGCAATGGGTTTCAATCCCAGTTCTTTCACTTTGTCTCCGCTCATCAGAATCGTAGCCGCAGCGCCGTCGGTGGTCTGGGAAGAATTGCCCGCAGTTACCGAGCCGGTCAGTGAAAATACGGGTCTGAGTTTTTTCAAGCCTTCCAGCGTGGTTTCAGGACGGATGCCGTCATCGTAATCCATCAGAAAGGACTCTTTTTTATACGTTCCGTTGTCCATCACATATTTGAACGCGGGAGTCGGAACGATTTCCGTGAACAGATTTTTGGCTTTGGCTTCGGATGCTTTCATCTGAGATTGATATGCAAATTCATCCTGCTCTTCTCTGGAAATTTTATAGCGTTTGGCAACGTTTTCTGCGGTGATGCCCATGGATACATACAAATCCGGATTGGTTTTGCAATGTTCGGGATGGGGTCTTGCGATATTGCCGCCCATCGGCACATAAGTCATGGATTCCACGCCGGAACCGATGGCAACTTCGGACCAGCCTGCCATGATCCGCAATGCGGAAAGAGCGATGGCTTCCAGACCGGATGCGCAGAAGCGGTTGACGGTCGCGCCGGATACGTCAATGGGAAGTCCGGCAATCTGGGTAACGATTCTGCCGATGTTCAAGCCCTGTTCGGCTTCGGGAAACGCGCAGCCGACCATCACATCGTCAATGGTTTTGGGGTCCAGATTCGGCGTTTTTTTCAATGCGGCATTGAGAATGAATGCCAGCAGATCTTCGGGGCGTGTATCTTTGAACGCACCTTTGGCGCGTCTGCAACCCGGTGTTCTTACGGATGTTACGATATATGCGTCTCTCATGGATAGTTTCTCCTTATTGATTTCTTGTAATTCACGGCTCTGTCAGACGCCCCCGAAATAAATTTCAGGGCTGAGAGCTCAAGCCTGCTTAAGCAGGCTTCGGCTTATAGCCGGGCGATTTATCGCTCGGTTTGATTTACGATGATGAATTACACGCTTAATTTCTCAGCGGCTTGCCGGTTTTGAGCATTTGTTCCACTCTGGCAACGGTTTTTTCCTGTTTCCAGAAATCCGTGAATGCTTCGCGCTCAAGTTTCAAAATCACGTCTTCATCCACTTCGCTATTGGCGCGCACATCGCCGCCGCTCATGACAAAAGCAATGCGCTTGGCAAGAAATACGTCATACTCACTTACAAATCCGCCGCTTTGCATATTGAACAATTCTGCGGCAATCATGCCCTGTGCGCTGTCGCCCAATACTTTGATTTTGCGCTTAACCGGCGGGGCATAGCCTTCGTCCACCATTTTCAGCACTTCTTTTTTGGCTTCACCGATGAGATAATCCCGATTGAACACAATTCGGTCTTTGGGTCCCAGAAATCCGTTGGCTTTGGCATCTGCTGCGGAAGTGGAAACCTTTGCCATTGCGATATTCATAAAAGCCGGCACGAAAAATTTGGCAATATCCACGTCTGCCACTGCTTCAGGAATCGAGGATATGAATTTTTTCCACAGATTCAGGCATCCGCCGCCTGCGGGCAGCAAGCCTACGCCGATTTCAACCAAGCCCATGTAGAGTTCCGCATGAGCCACGATCCGATCCGCGCCCAGACATACTTCGCATCCGCCGCCCAATGCCAGCCCATAAGGTGCAGCCACCACCGGAAAATTGGCATATCTGGCTCTCTGAAGTCCGTCCTGTGCTTTTTTCAGAAAGGCTTCGATTTCGCTGTATTTGCCTTCTTTGGCAAGTCCTGCCATGAAGAACAGATCACCGCCTGCCGAGAATGCACCGGGCATTCCGCCTGCCTGATTGCCGATGACCAGACCTGCGCCGTTGGCTTCCGTATAATCCAATCCTTCTGCCATGAAGTCTATGATTTCACCGTTCAACGCGTTCATTTTGCTGTGAAATTCACAGCAGAACACATTGTCGCCCAAATCCACCAGCGATGCGGATTTGCAGGTTTTAATGGTTTTGTTTGCGCCCTTGAGAATGTTCAGAGAAACAATATTCGGATTTGCCGGAATTTCTTTGTAGCCTTCGGTTGCAAAATCATAAAAATAGGTTTTGCCAGCTTCGATTTTATAGAAAGTCTTGTGTCCCGTAACAATCATTTTTTTGACTTTTGCCGGAACGCTGAAACCTTCTTTTTCCATTTTTTCGACAGATTCGGGAACGCCGATGGCATCCCAGGTCTCAAACGGACCCATTTCAAAATTATAGCCCCATTTCATGGAGTTATCAATTTCGATAATGGTATCGGAAATTTCGGGAATCCGGTTTGCCGCATACAGCAATCCGTTGGCAATCACTTTCCACGCAAATTTCGCGCCTTTATCATCGCCATACACAACGGTTCTGATTTTTTCCGGCAGAGATTTGGCTTTTTTGGCAGCCGCAAGGCAGGGAAATTCAACATCTGTATATTCTTCATATTCCAACGTAGAAGGATTGATGACCTTGCGGATTTTTTTCCATTCGGGCGTCAGATCGGTTTTGTAGAATCCGGCTCTGGTTTTGTTGCCCAGAAGCTTTTTCTCGATCATTTTAGAGATAAATCCGGGAACCACAAAGCTTTCTCTCTGCTCGTCATTAGGTACCAAATCATAAGTATTTTTAGCCACATGGCTCATGGTATCCAAGCCCACGAGATCAGTGGTCTTGAACATGGCGGTCTTGGGGCGTCCCAAGGCAGTTCCGAACAGCGCATCCACTTCGGGAATGGTCAAGCCGTCTTCCAGCATCAACTGCATGGCTTTGACAATGCCGTGAACGCCGATACGGTTGCCGACAAAGTTGGGCGTATCTTTTGCCCAGACAATGCCTTTGCCCAGAATTTTTTCGCCGAAATTTGCCATGAAGCTCAGGATTTCCGGCAGAGTTTCTTCGCCCGGAATGATTTCGAGCAGCTTCATGTAGCGCACCGGGTTGAAAAAGTGCGTTCCCAGAAAGTGCTGTTTGAATTCTTTGCTCAGTCCTTCGGACATTTTTTTCAACGGAATACCGGAGGTGTTGGAAGACACGATACATCCGGGTTTTCTGACTTTTTCAAGCTTCTGCAGGAGGTCTTGCTTGATTTTGAGATTTTCGACAACCACTTCCACAATCCAATCGCAATCGGACAGTTTCTGAAAATCGTCTTCGAGGTTGCCGATAGATACCAAATCCGCATCTTTCCGGCTCATCAGCAGAGCAGGATTCGCGTTGAGCATGGTATCATAGCCCATTTTCACGATTCTGTTGCGGGCTGCTTTGTCTTTTTTCTGTTCTTCTGTCAAATCGAAAGGGACTATATCCAAGAGCAGTGTTTTGACGCCGGCACTTGCCAGAAGAGCTGCGATTCCGCCGCCCATGACGCCGGAACCGATCACTGCTGCTGTTTTGATCTTTCTCACCATGATGAGACCTCCGTTAGTTTGGGGATAAAAAGTTTTTTGAATGAATGTTCATTCATTTATCAAAAAATAAACCAGACTGTCAAGAAAAAAATTCTAAGATTTTTCCATTTATTTTTCGGATGCGTGGACTGAATGAATATTCATAATTCTGTGTAACGGCTATCTGATAAATGCTCAGATCTGAACCCGGGTATGTGTGTTTGATTTTCAGGGTTCATACAATCAGCGTATCGCTCGGATATGCCATTCATATCTTCACCTTTTTCGGTTGTTTTTCTGACCGAAGGATATTAAACTGCTATGGAGTACTTATCTGTAATTTTCCGGATACCGACTTCTGTCGGTATGACGTAATGGTATCGGATCGGAATATTTTTTTCGGGAGATTCAACTCATGAACAAGCCTTCGGTTTTTATTGTTGACGATACGCCGACCAATCTCGGAATTCTGATCTCGCGTCTGCGCTCGGCGGATTTCGATATTCATGTGGATACGGGCGGACAGTCCGCGTTAGAGGCAATTTCCTATGTTCATCCGGATATCATTCTGCTGGATATTATGATGCCTGAAATGGACGGCTTCGAAGTCTGTCGGAGATTGAAAGCCGATCCGGCTACCCGCGATATTCCGGTAATATTTATGACTGCTTTGACAGACGCTGTGGATGAAGTCAGAGGACTTGAATTGGGCGCGGCGGATTATATCACCAAACCGTTTCAGCTTGAAACCGCGTTTGCCCGGATTAAAACCCACCTGAAAACCCGTCAGATGCAGCAGCAAATCCGAGAGCAGAATGAGCGGCTTCAGAGGGAAATTGCTCAGCGCAGATATGCGGAGCGATCTTTGCAGGAAAGCGAAGAACAATTCCGTCTGATGTTCGAAAATCATCATGCGGTGATGCTGCTGATCGATCCGGAAACCGGTAAAATTATCCGCTCGAATAACGCTGCTCGAAAATATTACGGATACACATCCACAGAATTTTCAGATATGACGATTTTCACGATCAACCCGATTTCCGAGAGAAACCTTACGGTTGAGATGGTAAAAGCCCGGAGCGAAAAACAGAATTATTTTCATTATCAGCATCATTTTCAGCATCATCTGGCAAGCGGGGAAATCCGGGAGGTGGAAGTACATTCTTCGCCGGTTCTGTTCAAGGGGAAAATGCTGCTATTTTCAATTATCCATGATATCACTGACCGCAGGCAGGCGGAGGCAGCTCTCCGGGAAAGCGAGGAGAAATATCGCAATCTTGCCGAAAATATGAGTGATGTTGTGTATATTCTGTATCCTAAAGGCAATATTCGGTACTATTCTCAGATAGTCGAATCGTTTT
>CAZMDM010000019.1:0-4413 GCA_964564775.1 uncultured Desulfonema sp.
GGCAGGATTGATGTATTCGAATCTGCCATCGGGCAGAGATATCCGGTAAATCACATCTTTGGCATTTTCCGCCAGCTGACGGAATCGTTTTTCGCTGTTGTACAGCGCACGGTTCGATTCTTCCAACTGACGCATTTTTTCTTCGAGTTTTCGGAAAAGGGTCGCATTGTATTCTTTCAGATAATCCGGTTCAGCAATCTCTGTGACAGAATGGGGAATAAGTTCTCCGACTCTGTACTTTGCAAGAGCTTCCGCAATCATTTTCAGAAAAACTTCCGGGTCTGTTGGTTTGAGCAGAAACAGGTCAGCCCCCAAACTCATGGCAAATTTTTCATCTTCGGCAGCCGTGTATGTTGCAGTATAAAATACAAAGGGTATATGCTTTAATCGGGAATTCTGCTTGCATTGACGGCACAGCGCAAAGCCGTCCGTACCCGGCATCAGGATATCCGAAATAATAATATCCGGCGAATTTTGCAGAGCGCACTGATACGCGGCTGCCCCGTCTTTTGCAGACAATACTCCATACCCGTTTTGTCTGAGAAGCGCTTCAAGCATATACAGATTCATGTCATTATCATCAACAATCATTGCCTTTGGCATCAAATTCCTCCGAATCTCCGTCCTCTCATACTTAGTATCCTGAATATTATATCTTAAATTGTTAATGATACATGATTATTTCGGATAAGACAAGAGCTTCGATATCCCTGCGATATCCAATGATTCAGCGTGTAACTTACCAAAAGAGAAACAGAGTGATTCGCTATCATCAGATTCTCCGATTCCTACCATGGAATACCTTTCACACCCCATTGATTTTATTGCATAGTTTCGTCATATTCCGACACAGAATAACTATCGGAAGGGGAACAGGGCATGGGACGATATGTCAATTTTTTCAAACAAGTGTATTTTTTCAACTCCCTGTCTGACGAGGATATTGCGAATCTCGAGAGCGTATGCCAGCAGAAGCGCTTCAAAGAGGGTGAAGTCATTTTCTATGAAGATTCGATGGGGGAAAACTTTTTCATCATCATCGGGGGAACTGTTGAAATCTGGAAAGATTACGGCAGTGTGGATCAGGATCTGCTTGCCATCTGCGGACCCGGACAATCTTTCGGAGAGCTTGCACTGATTGACGATTCTCCCCGAAGTGCCACAGTGGTCGCGCGTGAAAATGTCAAACTGCTTTCTGTGGATCGGGACAGTTTCAGACAGGTGATTTCGGATTCTCATCCGATTTCGCTTTCCATTATGAAATCCATTACCGGCATGATCCGGCGAAGCAATGAAGCGTTTATCGAAAACATCAAAGTCAAAAACCGCCATTTGGAAAGGGCTTATGCAGAACTCAAAAAGGAAAGCAAAGAGCGGCGCAGAATGGAAGAGGCTCTGCGGAACAGTTCCCGCAGAATGTGTTCGATTCTGGACAGTATGCCAGATATGATTCTGGAGCTTGACAAGGATATGCGGATCCGCTGGGCAAACAAAGCAGCTCTCGAAAAGAATCCCGATGCCACAGATCGCTTCTGTTATCAGGCATATTGGGACAGCGATACGCCTTGTGAGAATTGTCCTTCCCTGCGTGCGCTGAAAAGCGGCAGAATTGAGGTGTCAACATTGTTCAAAACCGTATCTGAAAACGATAATGCAGGGAATTATTGGGAAAATATCGGTATTCCGCTCAGAGATTCACGCGGGGAAGTTACCGGCGTATTGGAAGTTTCCCGTGATATTACCCGGCGGATGCAGTTGGAGGAAGAGCTGCGTCATGCTCAGAAAATGAAAGCTGTTGCTACTCTTTCCGGCGGTGTGGCGCATGAATTCAACAACCTGCTGATGGGGATACAGGGCAATGTGTCCCTGATACTGGCTGGCATGGATGAGAATGATCCCAAATATCATAAACTGAAAAATATCGAAAAATGTGTGTCCCGAGGCGCTGACCTGACCAAAAAACTGCTGGGAATTTCGAATCGTAAAAAAAACCGGACAGAAAAGACCGATATCAACAATCTGCTTCAGAAGACTGTAAGCGAGAAAAATCTCCATATCCGTCAGAAATATGCCCATAACCTGTGGCGGGTAGACGCGGAGCCTCAGCAGATATCTCAGGTGCTTTCGGATATTCTGCTCAATGCGTGGAAAACCGCAAATGTCGGAGAAGATTTACGCCTTGAAACCGAAAACGTGGTACTGAATTCGGAAAACAGACAATCGGTCCGCCTGAAAAACGGCAGGTATGTCAAAATTTCAATCGCGGATACGGATAAACTTCCTTCCCGAAATCAGGTCTATGATCCGTTTTTCGCAGTCAGAGACATGGGCAACGGATCGGGGCTGACGCTCGCGTCCGCATACAGCATTGTTGACGATCATGGGGGCGCGATGTATGTCTACAATGAAAAAGGAAAAGGCAGCATGTTCGAGATTCTGCTGCCTTGTACCGAACTATGAATCAGTTGATTTTCTGAACCACGACAAAGCTTTTGGGATCGCCGAATGCGGAATCGCTCTGAGCTACCACGGAAATCACCAGATCGTCTTTACCATCATTATCGATATCCGCCAGCGCATAATCACTGATATATCCTGATATTTCACGGGTTTTCCACTTTTCGTACATGCCCACATTATCCCATGCCAGACATGTGATATACCCACTTTTGAATAGGCGGAATCGTGTAAAATAACGCCCTGTCGTATCCGTATTTCTGGAGACAATCACCTCGGTTTTTCCGTCTTTGTCAATATCTCTGATCCATATTCTCTGCGGCAGATAATAATGCGGCAGTTCTTTTTCTCCGACACGGTTCGAGACTTCTCCGGGATATTCCAGATACAGAGAACTTCCGCCATAAGGATCCGCACTTCGCCATTCTTCTTTGCCGTCTTTATCCAGCAGGCGAAGGCGTTCATTTTTGGCAAAAGCCATTGTCATTTCTCCGCCGCTGTTCAGCACATCTCCGTAAGCAAAGCCGAATACCGTAACATCCGGGGGAAGATTCTGCTCTTTTGAAGACACATATTCTCTGCCATTCCAACGAAGCTCGTCAACGCCTCCCATAAACAGTTCTTTGATGCCCCGCTTCTGTCCCATCAGAACTTTGCCTTTTTTCGGAACATCGATCACCCGATAATACCAGCGCTGTTTTTCCGCAATTTTATCGAACTTTGTTCCGTTCCATTCCAAGACAAAGGAGCTTAAAATTTCATTATTTCTGATAAAATTGCTGACAAAAATTTCCGCTTTGCCGTTGCCATTGATATCTGCCGCGTCCACACCCAGCAAAATATCTCCGGCTGATCCGGAAATATCCCTGACTTTGGCAAAGGTTCCATTGCTATAGCGATAGACCAGAATATCTTTCCGGGTCATCATCACAATTTCATTTTTTCCGTCTCCGTCAACATCCGCAACCGCAATTCCCTGAATTTCGGTTTTCAGCGTAGGGCTTTTCCAGATTTCAGCCATAGACGCGGAAGATTGCTCCGATATGACAGTAGCAGACGGCGCTGTCTGAGAAGGCAATACAGGTTTCAGTCCCGATTTCTGCTCATTCCACAAGGTTTCGGGATTTCTACGGCTCTCATCCTCGCTCTTGGCAGGAGCAGGCTGAGCCGCAGGCGCTACCGCAGGAGGCGTCTCAGGTCCGAACAGGGCAGTGTTAATCTGAGCGGCAAAAAGGTTGATATGGGAAATCACTTCGCCGGAGCCTTTGCCGGTTTGGTGAAATACCACGATATCTTTCTTTTTCCGCAGATCATAACATCTGGCATCTGTGCTGATGCTCTCTCCCAATGCCATCACACTGCCGTACACCACATAATCGGCAGCAAATTTTTCGGCTATCGCCACAGCTATTTTTTCGGTGATCGTGCCGGAAAGCTGCGAAGATGCCTGCATGGTTTCCTCCCGTCCTATCGGAATCATCTCATCGCGGGAAAGACGGGTAGAAAGCATGTCTGCTATGCCGTCTTTAAGAAACGACAAATCTTTGTCCGCATGGACAGTGAACGGGAGAATCAGGACTTTTGAGGGTTCTGCCGCGGATATGCGTGCGACAGTCAGTACCGACAATAGGGTTATCCACACAAAAATTTTTGATTTCAATCCGAAATACTCCTCAATGTTATTTTGCTGTCTTATCACTCTGAACCGCAGGAACGGCAGGTTCGGTTTCCCCTTTGACAGCAGCTTCGATCGTGTCATAAATTGTCATAAAATTTTCTCTGAAAGTGGTCGGCGAAATCCTTCCGGTTTCGATAAATTTGACCACGATTTCCTTGGCAGCTCTCAGAATTTGTTCATCTGCGGAACTCATTGTAATTTTTCCGATCTTTGCAATTTTTTTGTATAATCAAGTCATTATTTTACTCTCTCATCCCCTCAATCACCCGCTCCAGAAT